>CAMLOB010000133.1 GCA_946481475.1 uncultured Chlorobiota bacterium
ACCGGTCCCGTCAGGCTCTCTCCCCGATTTCACGACTCAACTCTCCTCACACACCGACCTCTTCGTCAGCCATTCTGCGGCACTCTTCGGCGCAGCGGCGGCAGGCCTCGGCACACTCCCTGCAATGGCTGTGATCGTGTTTCTCGCACTCCTCGGCACAGGCATCGCAGATATCGGCACAAAGGCGGCACATCCGCTCGGCGAACTCCGAACCCCTGGCCATGAAGGCCGAGGCGATCCGGCAGATGTCGGCGCAATCCCGATCCAGCCGGATACAGCGAGCCATCTCCGCTACGTTATCCTCGCCAAGACAGGCAGTGGCGCAATGTTCGCAAACCACCGCACACTCATTACAGGCCTCGATACAATTCCTGTACTTATTATGACTCATGGCAATCCCCCTAAACATGAATATCTCATCTCTCTCTGCCGGAAAACAGAGTCTCCTTCAACCGAAGTCGGAAGATGATCGTTCCCTGCCTCAGGATTTCACCCCCTGCATTCAATGACGAAGCGCCCCCCGGAACAACCGGACGGCGCTTCGTTCAGCAATCCATCTTCTGCATCAAAGGCTTCGGCCTCTCAGTCGACGATCTCATCGATGTCGATCCGGACCACCTGATTCGTTCCGGCATCCACATACCAGATCCTCCCGTCCGGACCGATCTCGATCCCCATGATGCTCTCGGCGTTTGTGGAGATGCGGTTCAGTTCCGTCCCTTCCAGATCGAACGCGATGATCTCTCCGGTCTCGTTGTCGGTAACGAAGAGCCGCCCTTCATGCAGGGCAATACCGCTCGGACGACGGAGTTTCTCGTTGACCAGGATTTCGTACGTCGCCCCGCCGTAGCTGGAATACTCCACAAGGGGCTCCATCTGTACGCCGTGGGCATTGCCGTCGCTCAGGAACGAACCGGTCTTCGTGTTCAGTCGCGTGATCCGCCGGTTGCCCGGATCGCAGATATAGAGCCATCCGCTCTCCTTGTCCAGAATCAGGTGTCCCGGCACTCCGGGAATACGGCTGATATTGGCGTTGACGTAGCGCCGGACGATACCGTCGGAGTGGTCGTCCCACCCCGGACCGTGATCCTGCTGGAAATCGTAGTAGACAATGTTGCCGTAGTAGCCGTCGGCGTACCAGTAGGCGTTGGCGTGGTCGTGGGCGATACCCATGCCGTTCGGACTTTCATGCAGCATGTCCAGGTGAGCTCCGAGTTCTCCCCAGCCGGCAAGATCACGTTTGCTGTAGATGTTCGTGTCGGCCGTCCAGAGAGCCGGTCCCATGAAGTTGTTGCCGCCGGGGAGCTGTCCGTCGTACGTGTTGACCGTCTCCTGTGCCGTTCCGAAGAGATCGGTCTCGCTGAAGGCGATCGCGCTCACCTCTTCCATGAAATGGTTTGCATACTTGTCGCGCACCCGGAATGAATTCATCGAATCGGTCCCCGGATGCCAGTAGGTCACCGTTCCGTCAAACGTCCTGTTGACCACCCAGAGCTCGAACGGACGCAGGGGATTGAACTCCAGATCGCGCGGCACATCCAGACCGCTGCGCGCGTCTGCGATCACCCTGAAGGTTCTCGTCTCCTCCGTTCCGAACTCCGGCACGAACTCGACGCGCGTCATCATGATGAACCTGACGGTCGTCCCCTCGATCGTTATATCGTCTTCGGTGACGGTCCGGTAGTTCGGATGGGAGACGACCAGCCGGAACGTCCCCGGAGCTGCAGGCTTGTCGGCGGCGGACGACGATCCGGCGCCACGAACGATTCTCATCGAAGCCTTGCCGGTCGATCCCGATCCGGCATGATTCAGCATCACCGATCCGATCTCCTCACCGTCGCCGCTCAGGCGAAACAGATACATGCCGGAGGGGAGTCCGGAAAGATCGAGATCAAACGAGTGGGAGCCGGCTCCCACGAGGCCGTCGGTCGCGGTGATCTCCCGTCCGAGAAGATCGAAGAGAGTTCCCGAAAGATTTGCCGAAGAACCGAGCGTTACCGGAACGGTAGTGCGGGAGGAGAAAGGATTGGGATAGGATTGACCGAGCCGGGTGGAGTAGCGGAGGGGAAGATCGGCGCTCAGTGTGGAGAGGTTGAATCCGGCGTTGCCGTTCTCGTCGCTCTCTCTCTGGCCGATCAGCTCTCCCCCCTCCTCGTACAGGCGGACGGTAGCCTCCGTAATCGCTCCGTTATCCGCAATATTCCGGACCTTCACCGTCAGCGAATCGACGGTTTGGCCGTATGCCGCTGTTCCCGCAAGACAACAGCAACAGATGAATGTGAAGATTGTACAGTGATACTTCATAGAAACTCCATGATAATGACGGAAAACTCTTGTTCTTTTATCTCAACTTCAGATTGTTCAATGTTCCCGATCACGGTCGCCGCTGCCGAACCGTCAGGGGAGATAACGCGGGATGGATTCGGGGAGAAGAGAGACCGTCCGGTGAGAAGAGATCAGGTTTCTCCCCCAAACCGGAGAAGTCGCGCATTAATTGCAACGACCACCGTACTCAAACTCATCAGAACCGCACCGACGGCCGGACTGAGAAGAATTCCGGCACCGGCCAGAACACCGGCTGCCAGAGGAATTGCAACGATGTTGTATCCGGCGGCATACCAGAGATTCTGAACCATTTTTCCGTACGTAGCCCGTGAAAGGCCGATGACGGCAACAACATCGCGGGGATCGCTTCTGACCAGAACGATATCGGCAGTCTCCACCGCCACATCGGTCCCCGCACCGACTGCAATGCCGACATCGGCTTGTGCCAGTGCCGGGGCATCGTTGACGCCGTCGCCGGTCATTGCGACGATCTTTCCTCCTTTCTGGAGTTCGGCGATGTTTGTGCTCTTCTGATCCGGCAGAACCTCGGCAAAAACCTTATCGAGTCCGATTTCCCCGGCCACCCACTCGGCCACCTCACGCTTGTCGCCGGTCAGCATCACCACGGAGATGCCCATCTCGTGAAGCCGCCGGACCGCCGATTTCGATTCCTCCCGGATGACATCGGCCAGAGCAAAAGCGCCGACAGGTTTCCCATCCAGAACCAGAAAGACGACCGTTTTCCCCTGTTTCCCCAGCTTCTCCACCTCTTCGCGTTCCGGCAGAACATGCATCTCCTCCTGCATTCCCCCCGGACTCAGGATCTTCACTTCCTTCCCTTCCACATCCCCCCTGACCCCCCGTCCGGTTATCGACTGAAAACCATCGGCCGAGGGAATAGTTACGCCCCGGTCCCGAGCGGTCTTCACGATTCCCTGTGCTATGGGATGCTCACTCTCCCGCTCGACGGCAGCCGCAATCCGCAGCAGCTCATCCTCTTCGATCGCCGAATCGAACTGCAGAATATCGGTCACCCCGAACTCCCCCTCGGTAAGCGTGCCGGTTTTGTCAAAGACCAGCGTATCGAGCAGACGTGCCCGCTCGAAGGCAACGCGATCCCGGATCAGCAACCCGTTCCGGGCGCTGATGCCGGTGCTGACGGCCACCACAAGGGGGATCGCCAGACCGAGAGCGTGGGGACAGGCGATCACCATCACCGTTACCATTCGCTCGATCGAGAAGCTCAGGGGTTCTCCGACAACAAAATTCCAGATGACAAACGTGATGATCCCGACCGAGATAGCCGTAATCGTCAGAAAGAAGGCCGCCCGGTTTGCAAGATCCTGGGTCCGGCTCTTCGACGACTGGGCTTCGCGCACCAGACCGATCACCTGGGAAAGATAGCTCTCCTCGCCGGTCTTCGTCACCTCCACGACAAGCGACCCCGTCCCGTTGATCCCCCCGGCCACAACATTTGTCCCCGCAATCTTCTCCACCGGACGACTCTCGCCGGTCAGCATACTTTCGTTCATGCTGCTCTTTCCCTCCAGAACCTTTCCGTCGGCCGGAACCCGTTCTCCGGGTCGGATCAGAACCCGGTCTCCGCTGCGCAACTCAGACACCGGAACCTCCTGGGTCATTCCATCCTCCCCCAGCCGGTGGGCCTCGGTCGGCATCAGTCTGACGAGTTCTTCCAGAGCGCGGCCGGCACCGAGCACCGAGCGCATCTCGATCCAGTGACCGAAGAGCATCAGGTCAATCAACGTGACCGTCTCCCAGAAGAAGATCTTACCGGGAAGTCCCAGAACGACCGCCCCGCTGTAGAAGAAGGCGACGGAGATCGCCATGGCGACCAACGTCATCATGCCGGGACGTTTGTTCTTCAATTCATCGACCATTCCCCGCAGAAAGGGCCAACCGCCGAAGCCGTAGACGAAGGTACTGAGAGCCAGAAGGACCCAGAGATCTCCCGGAAACGAGAGCGTGCCGGCGATCCCCAACCACTCCTGCAGCATCGGACTCAGCACCAGAACCGGAAGCGTTGCAGCCAGGCAGACAAAGAAGCGCCGCCGGAAATCCTTCACCATATGGGCGTGGTGATCATGATGACCTCCCTGCCCCATCTCCATCTCTCCACCTTTTCCCTTCCCATGCGACTGAGAATGCCGATCCGCCGAACCGGTTCCCACCCTATGTGGATGCTCCGTATGGCTCTGATGATGATCGTGTGAATGGTCCATGATCTCCCTGCTTTTGTTACTGCAGAGACGGGGTTGCGAACCGGCTCGTTCCGATCCGCAACCCCGTCTCCGGCATCACTATCCTTCCTCGACAATAACCGTTCCCTTCAGCATATCCATGCCGCAGGTAAACTGATAAGTGCCCGCCTTCTCCGGCGTAAACGTCACCTCGGTCTTCTGAGCTTTCGGAAGCTCCGTCAGCTTGATGCCGAGATCTTTCGACATCACATCACTTGCACACTCATACTCGGCATGCTGATCGAAGATGATCTTCGCAGGCATTCCCGCCTTGAACGCAATCCGGTTCGGGGTATATCCCATATCCTCCACCTTGACGGTAATCACCTGCACTCCGTCGATCACATCCGGCTGTACGGCCTCATTCTTCTCTCCGTCCGTTGTCCCCTCCACCGTCTCTGCCGTAGTCCCGGCTCCTTCCTTCCCGGATGTCTCTTCGGTCTCGCCTCCGCAGGCGGTAAAGATCAGTGCCCCGCCGACTGCAAGAATTGCGAGTGCTCGTTGTGTGAATTTCATGGTTCTTTGTTGTGGTTAATGGTTGATTGGTGTTATTGAACGTTATGTGATTGTACCCGTTTTCAGTTTTCGGTACGGTGCCATTATCCGGCATTCCTCTGAACACCCTGTCAGTACTTGATAATGTTCCGTTCAATCTCTCCCTGCTTTCCCCTGAGCATCAGGTGATAGAACCCTGTGGGGAGAGAAGAAAGGTTCAGCCGTATTCCATCCTGATCGAGAGACATCCCGATCCGGTCACTCCAGTCACGTCCCGACGGATCGACGAGACGAATCTCCGGCACAGCATAGTCGCCGGCTACCATTGCAGACTCGATTGTTATTTCCCCCGACGTCGGGTTCGGAAAGATGCGCAGCCACCTTCTCTCTTCTCTCCGATCCGCAACCGACAGAACCCGATCCACCGTCACGGCAAACCGCTGGAACGTCGGCTCGGTCCCATCCCCCGGATCGATCATCACTTCCACTTCTCCGGTCTCTCCCACCTGCATACCGGCAATCATCTTCACCGAGAAGACGGCCCCCTCACTCCGATCAAGATCGACCGTCAGATTCTCCACCTCCGGTCCGCTGCAATCATCGAACAGACAGAAGAAGTCCGACCATCTGCCATCCGGATAATCGCGTTCAAGTCGAACCAGTCGGGGCTGCAGGGACTTCCCCGACGTGTTCAGCAAAGCCAGGCCGAACTCCACGGTATCCCCACCGACCGCACGGGAGGTTGCACTGTCGACCCGCACGAAGAGGGAAGGCTCGGGAAGCTCACCGATCTCCGCCCGGAGTTCCACAAGCGTCGGCTCCGATCCGTCCTGCGCATCGAATGAGATAACAACGCGCGCCTCCCCGGTATCCCCCGCCAGCACATGAACCTGCGCCCCTCCCGTCTCCCCCGGTCCGATCATATAGGGATCCAGCGTATCGACTTCGGCATCATAGCAGATGTCGGGGGAACAGACCGATACTTCCCAGTCGGCATCCGGATACTCGTTCACCGTCCGGATGATCTGCACGTTGATCGGCACATCCGACCGATTCTCCGCCTTGATGATAAACGTCGTATATCCCTTTTCCGGCAGGACCCGCGACGGACGTTCCACGCGGATATCCAGCCCCGATTGTCCCGATCCGGAAACGGGATCGAGGAGAAGAAAAAGGAGAAAGGACACAAAGCATATCGTCGACACATTCTTCATAGCACACCTGCAAGACTCTGCAATTCACAAATTCACCGTACATATCTATCCGGCAACGACATCAAAACCGGCATCCTCAATAGCTTCGACGATCCGCTCGTGCGAGATTTCCCCTTCATCATACTCCACCGTAGCCCTGCCGACCGTCACCTGCGGATTCTCCACACCGATCCGCTTCAATGCATTCGTCACACTCGCGACGCATCCGCCGCAGCTCATTCCTTCTATCGGGATTGTTTCCTTCATGGTTGTCATTCGTTGTTCAATAGTTGAATGGTTATAGAGTTATATGGATCTGCACCCTTCTTCGTTGCCGGAGCGGAGCCGGGACATCACAGTTCAATTGTTGCCGACCGACTCCAAAACAGCTTCCGTCCCCTCTCACTCATGTCCTCCCGGTTTGCAGCACCCGGGGAGTTTTGCCTGGGCTTCGGCCTTTGCCTTCTTCTCACCCGCATCGTAACCCAGATCGGCAATCTCCCGTTCGATACTCTTCCGCGAAGTCTTCTCCGGATTATATGTAACGACAACGGTATCGGCTTCGGCATCAGCCTCGACAGAGACAACTCCATCGATCTTCTTCAAAGCCTTCTCGATACGCTCCTCACACATTCCGCACTGCATCTGCGGCACCGAAACGGTGATTGTCCGCTCTTTTTTCTTCTGCATCTCTCCGGTTCCGGCCTGAAGCAAGCCGGGCAGAATACTCCCGAACAGGATCGCCGGCAACAGCAGTGATAACAGCATCGATCGTTTCATCTGACTTCTCCCTTGTTAAATAGATTTTTTATACCCTTCAGGTATTCCATACACCATTACTCATATTCGTTTGAATGTTCTCATCCCATCCACTCCGCCATACGGCTCTCCTTCAACTCCCCTTTCTTCAGCGCCCGCTCCTTCATCATGATAAAGAGAACCGGCGTCATGATCAGGACATGGACCGCAGAGGTCAGGAGTCCGCCGATCATCGGCGCAACCAACGGCTTCATCACATCGCTGCCGACACCGGTTGCAAACATGATCGGCACCAGTCCGAGCATCGAGGTGGCCACGGTCATCAGTTTCGGCCGAAGCCGTCCCAACGCCCCCTCCACAGTAGCATCATAAATATCCCCCTCCGGAATCTCCCCTTGCACTCCCTGTACCCCTCGACCGATCTTCCGATCAAGTGCATGATGCAAATACACCACCATCACCACCCCGGTCTGCACCGCCACCCCGTACAGAGCGATAAAGCCGACCCAGACGGCAACCGACAGGTTATAGCCGAGAGCGGAGATCAGCCAGACGCCGCCGATCAGCGCGAACGGAACCGAAAGCATCACGATCGACGCCTCCTTCCAGTCCTTCAACGTCATAAAGAGCATGAAGAAGATAACGACGAAAACTACCGGAACCACAAGCAACAGACGATCCTGGGCTCTCTGCTGGTTTTCGTACTGACCACTCCAGGCAACGGTATAGCCCCGGGGAAGATCCAGTTCCTCCGCCAGCCGTTCCTTCGCCTCGGTCACGAAGCTCCCCATATCCCGTCCTCGCACGTTCAGAAAAACTGTAGACTTCAGTTCGCCGTTTTCCGACGGAATCATTGAAGGACCGGGGCTGAATCTGATCTCGGCAATGTCACCGAGTCGCACATATCCCCGCAGACTCCTCCCGGCCGAACCGGAGAGATCGAAGCGGGTCGTCAGGTCGGAACCGGACGAACCCGACGAAACAACGGGCTCGCTCCCGGTCGAGCCGGACGTCTCCATACCGCTCATTCGGTCCCCACTCCCCTCCATCCCCGGCACCCTCTCCGCACTCATTCCCATTCCTCCGTTCTCCATTCCGGCACGTGTCCCCGACACAATCGGCACCAGTATCTCTTTGATCGCCTCGACATTATCCCGCAGCTCCCGCTGATAACGGGCACGGACAGGATAGCGGGCACGACCGTCAAGAACAAGTCCCAGATTCTCTCCCCCGATAGCCGTTTCGATCAGCGTCTGCACATCCGCAAGCTGCACACCGTGTCGTGCGGCGGCAGCTTCATCGAGATCGATGTCAAGGAAGACGCCCCCCTGTACCCGTTCGGCCGCCACATCGGCCGCACCGGGAACCTTCTTCAGGATCTCCTCGGCCATGATACCGTAATGTTCGAGCGTATCGAGATCAGGGCCGAAAATCTTCAGTCCCAGATCGGTCCGCACACCGGTCGCCAGCATATTGATCCGGTTGATGATCGGCTGCGTCCAGCCGTTGCGGACGCCCGGTATCTGGAGCTGTGCATCGAGATCGGCAATAATCTTCTGCTTGGTGATACCGGGTCGCCACTCGCTTTGCGGCTTCAGCAACACAATCGTCTCGATCATCGACAGCGGCGCATTATCCGTCGCCGTCTCCGCACGCCCCGCCTTGCCGAGAACATGATCGACCTCCGGGTAGTCGGCAATGATCC
>CAMLOB010000134.1 GCA_946481475.1 uncultured Chlorobiota bacterium
CAGGATCGGCGAACCGGTGGAACGGCCGATCCTGACCTGCTGATCGACCGGAGAGTAGATGTAGAGAAAGAATTCTTCCGGATAGTTCGCCGCAAAGCGTGCGTCCTGCCGGTTGGTTACCGTGTCCGGCAAGGCTACGTAGTAGAGCGTTCCGCCGCTGCATGGATCCGGTTCGCCCCTTTCCTGTGCGATTGCGGTTGATGCGGTCAGGACAAAAATTCCAAGAAGCAGAAAGGCCCGGTACGGATAAAAGAAGGTTGATGGAAGAGACATGACGGATCCTCGGGGGAATGGGTATGAATGATTGCAATCAACGATTGATCGGAAGTGAAAGGATAGAACGGCACGGCCCGCAGAAGTCTTCTCCACGAACCGTGCCCGTATAAGCGTGACTGCAGCCTATCGAACAAGAACGACCCGTCGCGAGACATTCCACGCACCGGAGTGAATCCGTACATGGTAGATTCCCGCAGCGGCGTTTGTGCCGTCCCATCCTGTACGGTGTTCACCGGCTTCCAGTTCTTCACGCAGCAATTCCCGTACCATTCGGCCCTGCGCGTCATAGATCCGCACAGTCGTCAATCCGGACTTGCCGAGGGTAAAGGCAACCTCCAGATCCCGACTGAACGGATTCGGCGTGATGGAGTTGACGTGATATCCCTTCACACCTGCGACATCCTCACGAACCGATGTGGTCATCCGTACGCGGGCGGTCCAGACCGAGGTGTCGCGGCAACTGCGGGTGTTCCCCCAGAAACGTCCGACGGTCCGGGCAACACCCTCAACCTCCGAAGAGAACGTCACATTGATCGTCACACAGCCGCCGGCGCCGAGCTGTACGTTCTGCAATTTGGCGATGTCGGAAGGATCGACCTTGAACTCGGTCCCGCCCCACGTCAGGTAGGCTCCGCCGCCGGTTGCGGTCGAGTCGTGGAACGTGACGCTCCCCTGTCCGAGATTGCAGATCTCCAGCGGAAGCGTCTTCTTCGCTCCGGGTTCCACCGTTCCGAAATTCAGATCGTTGACGTAGAGACAGGGATCGACCGTGACCGCCCGCAACGGCAGGGCAGTACCGGAACATCCGAAGTGAATGACAAGCGAATCCTGATAGACCCGGTTCTCGTCGCGAGGGGTGATGTCGATCCAGACCTTCAACGACTGGCCACTCTTCAGCACAAGCGAATCCATTCCGCTCATCCGGTCGAAATCGGGATCGGTCCGGGTGATCTCGAAGTTCTGATTGCCGAAGCGGAACTCCAGCCGGCGTATAACGACATCTTTGTCCATGGGGTTGGTGATCGTCACCACGCGTTCGCCGGCCGGAACGTCACGCTGGACGTTGCCGAAGTCGATCCCCCGCTCGGGAGTGATGGTAATACGCTCGGCTTCATGCTTGTAGAGGATACGGTAGACCTGCCCGCCACAGGAACGATCGGCAAACTCGATCACGCCGTGAGCCTCCATCGAGGGATCGATCGGTTTGACGTAGACCCTCGCTTTGGAGATCTTCTTTTCCTGCAGAGTACGCGGACTCTCCGGCTCGACAAAGACCAGTTGCGCATTGGAAGAGGAGTCCGGGTTCAGGCGGATGAACGACAGTCCGACCGGGTTGGCATTCAATGCCTCGATCGTCACCTCCAGTCTTCCGCATCCGTCGAAGATCGTCACCTCGTACTCGTCCGGTTCGGCATTTACGCAACGTGCCGGGGGGAGAGGATAGCCGTACGACAGGGCAACTTCTTCCTCATACTCCATACCGGTCGGTCTCCACACTTCCAGACCCTGCCTGCTTCCGTAGACGAAGCCGCCGAAGCGGGCACCATCCATGCCCCTGATCGAGTAATTCAATCCCGGAGTGAGCGGCATCGATCCCCAGATCAGTCCGGTCCCCGGTATCGTATCCCGGTTGAAGGGGAAGGGACGGTTTCCTATTCCGTCCGAACTGAAGAGGATATTATCGATATCCTTCCGGTCGGCAACGACGTTGACATAGTGCTGCATGCCTTCGGGGTAGGAGGGGACCGCCAGAGGGGCAAACGATGTCCACTCCTCCCGCGGCAGCATCTCCACCATGTAGGTCCCCCACGAAGTATAGGCCGCTCCCACCTCGTTCCCCCCTCCGGTCGTGCCGTTGGACCGGATGACCGACTCGGGAGACTGGAAGGCCTGGCCGGGATCAGATGTCTTGTAGAGACGCCCGTTCACGGGGCGATACATCCGCTCGTGAGTGAACTCACCCGCTTTTATCTTCGTCGACTCAGCAGGCTCGAGTATACCAAGCGAGTTGAAGAAACCAACATCAGTGCTCCGATTCGACGTTGCATACACCCGCACGTACTCCTGATCCCGCCGGGTACCGTCGCTGTTCGGCTGGGGTCGTATCTCATCCCACGTGGGGAGGAAAACGAACTCCATCCCATGTTGCTCCAGCGGGGCAACCCACTCCAGTGCAAGATCCTTAAGGGAGTTGCGGGTCAGCCCTTCATCACTATATTCCTGATGACTGAGCCGCGAATTTCCGGTCACAATACCGATCCGCTTGTTCGCCGTTATCGACGTTCCGGCGATGTCGGCCTGCCGTTCTATATCGTCATTCGTATCAACAAACGATTCCACAAGATAGGCCTCTCCCGCATCGAGCGTCACCCGCGTACAGTTCTGACACTCCACGAGCGCCCCGGCAGGGTTGATCGTTACCTGTGTGTTATCATGGGCGGCAATCACCAGAATCTGTGCCGGGGCCGGACGCTTCGTCCCCTTGTCGTACGAAACACCGGACGCCGTCCGGATGTCCCGGACAGTCTCCCCCGTCCAGGTCGCAGCATAATATTCCGTCCCCCACTTCTCCACCGGTATCGGCGTGAAGGCGGCACAGCCGAAGGGCGTCGTCATGTAGGCGTAGAGAATCACGGGAAACTCCGATTCGACCTTCAGGACATTGGTCTGCGGAATATTCCGGACGGTCACCTGAGGGGCGGAGACAGTCTTTGTGTCAAACTCATGGATGTCTCCTGCGGAAACGGTAACCGTCATTGACGCACCGTTTGCACGGCCGATCCTGACCTGCTGGTCAACGGGAGAGTAGATGTAGAAGAGGAATTTCCCTGGTGCCGTCGAAGGGAAGCGGACATCCTGCAGGTTGGTCGTCGTATCAGGAAATGCAACGTAGTAGAGCGTGCCGCCGCCGGACATATCGGGATCGGATGTCTGGGCCGCAAGCCGGTCGGTTCCGAAGAGCAGGATGCCTGCCAACAGCATCGGAATAAATTTCAGGCAAAAAGTTTTCGAGGTATTCATAGAGGTCCTCAAAAGAAAATGTGCGAATGACAGACACGACATCCCGGGGGACATCATAGAGTATGTTGCAAGGAGAACGGAAAAAGCGAAGCGTGCCTTGCGAGGGATGACGTCGGGGTTCTCCGTTCCGCAAGGCACGCTCCACCTGTGGTGAATTTATCTGACAAGCCAGAGGCTCCGCGAGTCGTTCCACTCGCCGGACGTGATCCGCACGAAATATCGTCCGGCCGGATATTCCCCGGCATCCCATTCCACCCGATGTTCTCCGGCACTCAGGGACTCTTCCAGCAACCTCGTGATGAGAACACCCTCGGTATTGTAGATCTCGACCCGGGTCATGCCTCCCTTTCCGAGCGTAAACGGAATTTCCGTGGCCCGGCTGAAGGGATTCGGGGCAATCGCACCGATCGCATATCCGGAAGCATCCCCTCTCTCATCCACACCGGAAATGCCCGAGACGTATGCGCTCCAGATCGATGTATCGCGACACTCACGGGTGTTCGCCCAGAATCGGGCGACCGTCCGGGAGAGACCGTCGATCTCCGAACTGAAGCTGACGACGATCGTGATGCATTCCCCCGGACCGAGAACCGCGTTCTTCAGTTTGCTGATCTCGGAGTTCGCAACGTAGAACTCGGAACCGAGCCACGAGAGATAGAACCCGCCACCTGTTGCCGACGAATCGTGGAAGCTGACTTCCGCATCGCCGACATTGCAGATCTCCAGCGGCAGGATCTTCCTCTCACCGGCCGGAACCCGACCGAAGTCGAGATCGCCGACGATCAGGCAGGCTTCTCCTCCGGACTGGGCGCGGAGGGGGAACGAAGCATGGCCGCAACCGAGTTCCACGACCAGCGAATCGTGGTAGATTTGCTTTGCCTTTGCGGCGGTGATATTGATCCAGACACGCAATGTATCGCCGGGAGCCAGCGTGTCGGCATTGTTGCCGTTTGTCCAGTCGACCGCCGGTGAAGTCCGGGTGATGATGAAATTCTGGTTGCCCAGGAACAACAACAATCGCCTGATCGCAACGGGTCGGTTCGTCGGATTGACAATGGTCACTTCACGTTCCCCTGCATCCTTCCCGACGGGAACTTTGCCGAAGTCCAGTTCGGTTCCCGGACCGAACTTCACGACTTCGGGATCATACACAAACGGAATCCGGTAGATCTGTCCGTTCCGCGTCCGATCCCTGACCTCAACAACGGCCCGCGCCGGTTGCTGCGGATTGACCGGCACCAGACAGAACCGGGCGCTCAGCATTCCCGGCTCCGGGCGCGGAGGCTCGATGAATTCAAGTCGCGTATTGAACGTGACGCTTCTGTCGTCAACCAGACGGACGAACTCCAGCCCGGCCGGGGTATCGTTCGTCGGCTCCACCGATACGCACAGCCGGTTGCATCCGTCCTGACTGACGGTAATGCGATACTGGTTCGGCTCGGCCAGCATGCACCGCGACGGGGCAAGGGGATAGGCGTAGGTCATCGCAGTGTTCTCTTCATACTCCGACGGGTGGGCGGACGATGTCCCCTGCCCCTTCTCCTCATCCTTCGCTCCTCCGGGACGATACAGTTCATATCCTCCCCAAACCCCGTAAACATATCCGCTGAAACGGCCGTCGTCAAGTGATTCCAGAACATAATTGAGCCCCGGGTTAACAATAATGCTTCCCCAGACCAGATCGGTCCCTGCGATCCTGCCCCGGTTGAACGGGAAGAGTTGACGGCCGCCGCTCCCCGAGCGATAGTAGACATTGAACTGATTGCCGGTATCGGTCACCACGTTCAGATAATGCTTCATGCTGAAAGGATATGCAGGGGCCTTGAAGGGGGCAAACGAGGTCCACTGTTCGCGGGGAACAATCTCCACGGTGGAGGTTCCCCAGGACTTGTAGGAGACGCCGATAAAGTTTCCGCTTCCTGTGGTTCCGTTGAACTTGACGACGGCGCCGGGAGACTGAAAGGCCTGTCCCGGTTGTGTTGTGCGATAATAAACGGCATTTCGGAGGTCAGCCAGCACGCCGTTCATGTATTCGCCGTTGTTGAACCTCCCGGCAACAGTGTTCCCGAAGGGATCGCGGACCTCCGTCTGTCGGGACGTGGTGGCATAGACACGAACATACTCGGTCTTTCTGGCCGGATCGGCCCCCGGACGTTGCCGGAAATCGTCCCACATCGGCAGGAAGACAAACTCCGTACCGTGCTGATCCGCCGGGGCAAGCCACTCGGCGGCAAGGTCCTTGTAGGAATTTCTTGCCAGAGCTATGCTGTCGGAGGGGGCGTGTCCCATGCGTGTGTTGGCGGTGATCACGCCGATCGGTTTGCTGGAGGTGATGACGCTGCCGGCAATGTCCGCCTGGCGCTCGACCCCTTCATTCGTGTCGACAAACGACTGCACCAGATAGGCCTCTCCCGCTCTCAACGTCACACGGGTACAGGTTGAACAGGAAGCAAGACTTCCGGTGGGGTTGATCGTCACCTGCGTGTTGTCCTCGGCGGCAATCACCAGGATCTCCGCCGGAGCCGGCACTTTGACCGAGGCGTCGAAATTGGTCTCTCCGGCAGGGACAATATTGCGCACATACTCTCCTTCCCACGTTGCCGCATAGTACCTCATCCCCCATCCCTCCACCGGAACCGGCGTGAAGGCGGCGCAGCCGAACCGGGTCGCCATGTAGGCGTAGATAATGACCGGCGATTCCGATTCGACTTTCAGGACGTTGGTCTGGGGAGCATTCCGGGTCGTTATCAGCGGAACCGCTACCGCTTTTGTATCAAACTCGAGAATATCTCCTCCGGTAACGTTTATCGAAAGCGAAGCACCGTTGGCGCGCCCGATTTTAACCTGCTGGTTGACCGGAGAATAGATATAGAGGTAGAATTCTTCAGGATACGAGGCCTTGAAACGGGAATCCTGAGCGTTGGTGACGGTATCCGGAAAGGCAAGATAGTAGAGCGTTCCACCGGAACATTCATCCATTCCGGGGGCCTGCGCCGGCTGCGCGGCAAGACGTGGAACGTTGACAAGGATAAGTGCCAGGACGGCGGCCGTCAACAGCAGAGTTGCGAACGACCATCCCGTCCTGTTTGTTCTGCAGACAGGTAGCTGAGTGAGCATGATTCCTCCATTGGTTGCTGGTGTAGTGCGATTTGTCGGAGCCTTCGGGCTTCCTCGTTCTCTCTGAGGGCATTCGGGTAACTAACACAAGTCCAGCTAAAAAGTTAGGACTCTGAGAACACCGGTATGTCGCAGTTCCCGCAAAAGATGTGCCGTTATCGGTGCTGGAATGTTAGTAAACCGGAGAGACTTTATTTACGGCAACGCTCTGCTACAACACTACCTAACGACCTGCGAAAAAACGGACCAGTCATATTATGTCGGAAGAACTGAACGAAATGATTCCTGTGTATTCCCTGACGAAGGGGGACAATCTTGTACAGCCGATACGGCTTGTCGAGATGACGCAATTCAAGGAGGGGAGCTATGATTACTCCCGTCCTCACCGCCACAACTACTACGAAATCTTTTTCTTCGAGAGCGGGAAAGGGGAACATGACATCGACTTCACGACATTCACTATCGAATCTCCCTCCCTTCACTTCGTCTCCCCGGGTCAGATTCACCGGGTCCGCCGCGATGCCGACTCGCACGGATGGGTCCTGCTCTTCACCGATGACTTCTACTATCTGCATCTTGCAAACCGGGATATTCTGCACGAGACCCCCTTCCTCAACCGGAATCACCCGAGACCGATCCTGAACCTTGAACCGGAAGAGAAAGCGGAGGCGGCCGGATTGATCCGGAGCATCGGAAACGAAATAGGGAACGGAGATCGGTATCGCGACGACGCAGTCCGTTCCTACCTGAACCTGTTGCTGCTGACCTCACGTCGGCTCTTCGAGAAGTCCGAAGGGATGAGGGTCGAGGAGACGGGGGATTCCCGTCTGGTACGGGAACTGCGCAGACTTGTGGAACGGAACTTCCACGCAATGCATGCGGTGTCGGCCTATGCCAACGCACTTCACGTTACCCCGGGACATTTGAACGATGTGGTGAAGAGGATGACCGGCAAGACGGTCAGTTCGCTGATTCAGGAGCGCGTATTGCTGGAAGCGAAGCGGCTGCTGGCCCACTCCGACCATTCGATCAAGGAGGTGGCCTATGCGCTCGGGTTCGACGATCCCTCCTATTTTACGCGGTTCTTCCGCGAACGGGTCGGAGATGCTCCGGGTGTATTCCGTGAACGGTTTTTGGGGGGAGGAGAAGAACCCCATTGAAGTCCTGTTCAATCCCCGATCCGTCCTGTTCCTCTCTCGTGGCGATACCGTAGATTGCAGAGGTACATGCATCGACGACACACGATACTACCGAAGAGGATATTCATGAAACGTGATGAAGAGAACGGACGGCGGTCGTTCCTCCGCAATGGCCTGCTCGGGGCCGCAGCCCTCACCGTTATCCCCCGAGGTCTCCGCTCGCAGACCTCTTGCGACACCACATCGGTCGACTACTACGGACTCGGTCCCTTCTATTCTTCAGGCGCCCCCACACGCCATGTGCTGGCCTCACCGGAAGAGGCGGGAGAGCGACTTTTCCTGAACGGGACGGTCTACGCCAACGATTGCGTGACCCCGCTGCGGGACGTGGTCCTGGACATCTGGCACGCCGACGACACCGGCTGCTACAGCCGGTTCGAGAATTGTGAGAACCCGTCGGGAGACGACTACAAGTTGCGGGGAATCATCCGGACCGGAACCGACGGAACGTTTGCACTGGAGACGGTCAAACCGGGACACTACCTGAACGGTACGCAGTTCCGACCGAGCCACATCCACCTGATCGTCCGCCATCCCGATATCGAGAATCTGATCACGCAACTCTACTTCGAGGGAGATCCCTACATCGAAATCGACGCAGCCGCTTCACGCCCCGACGCCGCAGGACGAATCATCCCGCTGGAATCGAGGGAAGACGGACTTCACGGAGTCTTCGACATCGTTCTGAACGTGGAACCGACATCGGGCGTGAAAGAGGACGAAGGAAGCTCGGGAGCCCGGCTTCGACAGAATCATCCCAATCCCTTCGCCGACTCGACACGCATTCCCTTTCAACTTGCCGAAACCGGAATAGCCGAAATCAGCATCTACGATCTTAAGGGACGGACCGTCACGACACTGCTGAGAGAGAGACTTGGAAGGGGAACTCACGCCATCGAATGGAACGGAACCGACGCCGAAGGGAAGCCGGTGGAGACCGGGACCTATTTCTGCAGATTGAAAACCGGAACATCCGAACAGACAAGGGTGATGACGAAAGTTGAGGGTTTGTAGAGTCAGGGAGTCGGGAGTCGGGAGTCGGGAGTCGGGAGTCGGGAGTCGGGAGTCGGGAGT
>CAMLOB010000135.1 GCA_946481475.1 uncultured Chlorobiota bacterium
ACAGAAACGGTCTCCACCCCGCTCGACAACAATGGGCTGGGCAAAGGGTTTTGCGCAGAAATAGAGACTTGCCCCGTAACGATAACGGGGCCCGGTCTCAACGGAAAAAATTTCGGTGCCGTCGAGACGAATGCCCCGAACCGTTCCTTCCCAATCGCTGAAAAAAAGTTCCGGATCTCCGTCCCGACCCAGGTCGGTAACAGCGAGCAGTGCGGCTACATTGTCGGTACCCGGTAGTCGGGAGAGTTCGGGAGCCGATGTTTTCTTTTCGACGGAAGCGGAAGGAAACGTGAGGGATTGAAGACTTCGGTCGGCATCGGTCAGGAAGAAGGTCATCCGGCCATGAATCTCTTCGTACCAGATCTCTTCGTCCGGCGGATGTTCGATACGGAATGCCGTCTTGGTCGGCGTTCGCTGAGGGAAGCGGCCAAGCGGAGCGAACCCTTCTCCCTTCCAGATCGGTTGCAACGTTCCATCTTTCCAACCGAGCAGTTCAAGCGAGCCGACGCTTCCGGGAAGTCGGGTGGGTTCCTTTGAGAGAAAGATCATCGGGGGGAGGGAGGCTGAGCCCGGAAAGACTCCGCGCAGATATGTGCCGGGGAGACTCAATCTGACCTCGCCGCTCCAGGCATCAAGGATCAGTGTCTTCCATGTCCCATCCTCATCTTCATTCCATGTACTGAAAATTACCTCCGGTTTCCCGTCGCGGTCCAGATCGATGCAGGAGTTCCAGCAGTAGCGCAGTTCGGATTCATCGTGCGGATAGATATGGCCGATGAACCGATCCCACCGATTGTTCAGTCCTCCCGCTCCATCATTCTCCACCACTGCGGCATGGCGTGATACGACGTAGCTCAGCAGAAGCATGTCGATATTGCCGCCGCCCCCCAGATCCCGAGCTTCGAAGAGTCCGTAATTCCGTTTCCTGTCCCCTCCGGATGTCCAGACAGTCTCACCTTTCAATGATCCGCTGAGCGGGTCAAAGGCAAAGACGGAAGAGAGTTTCGTGACCAGAAGTTCCTCCACGCCGTCGTTGTCGATATCGGCGGCGAGGATCGAGGGGTGAAAGAAGTCGTCCATCCAGAAGATATGGCGTCGTTCGGGAGCCGATGCTCCCGGAGAGAAATCGTAGAGGACCACTTCTTTCGAACTGAGAAGTCCGATGACCAGTTGCATCCCACCCTCAAAGCCCTGGAAGCGATGGAGCAAGGCATTGGTGTGGATAAATCCGCCGGAGAAAGGAGGACCAAGATATTCCCGACAGAGTTCCCTGCCGGATGAAGCTTCGAAGACAAAGAAGGAACGTCCGTTCGATGCGACGATTTCCAGACGCCGGTCATCGTCCACATCCTCTATACCGATCACCGCTTCGATGCCGTGGGGAGACGTCTTCCACTCTATGTTTCCCGTTGCGTTGTAGCAGACCAGACAGCCTCCGTAGATCAGCAACAGAAATCCCGTACCGTCAAGTGTGAAGGTGTGAGCGTGGAATACCGGCCCCCCCAGACGGGCTTTCCAGGCGAGCTCCGGATGTTCGACGTTCCCGGCCAGGGGTTGATGGCCGCTGATCTTCTCGTCGTAGCGCAAATCGGACCATAAGCCCTTCCCTTGTATGTCCTGGTTAGACTTCATGGCTTCATAATACTTTTACTCTTCTTCTCTCTTTTCCCCGGACGTCTCACCTTCCTCAACCACATCCGGCTCTCCTTCTTCAAGAGAGGCATAGATATAGACAGCGCGTTCATAGAACCGCAATTCCGGAAGGTAGAAGAGGGAGGGGGGGGATTCCTCCACGTCGGTTGTTTCATCATGCAGCGAGACCCGTGCAGTGTCGATCCGCTTCTGAAGCCACCTGCCGACTGCCGAGGCGCGGGATTGAAGCAACTTGCCGATGCGTTCCCGGCCTTCATCGGTCAGTCGATTCGCTGCTTCTATCTTCAGCTTCGGAGGGATGGAGAGTGGCGTCTCTTCGTCTCCCCCTTGGGAAAGAAGAGGAGAACATGCGAAGAGGAATGCCGCAAAAAAAACGTGGGGCATTCTCCCCGGATTCACCTGCAACGTCGCTCTTCCGTTATGCATCGTTGTTCTCTTCCGCGTCGTGCTCTGATGTCTCTTCCCCCTCTTCTCCTTCCTCAACGTATTCTTCCTCTTCCTCACCGTAGAGGATCTCTTCAAGGTGAGCGATGAAGGCGTCGATATCCTCCCACTCCTCACCGGCATATCCGGTCTCTTCCTTCAGCCATTCAAGATAGGAACGCTTTCGCTCTTGCTCCATCGCGTGAAGCTGTTCGGGCGAGGGATTGTACTCGACGTTGACGGAAATCGAAACCGTCCGGTTGTAGAAGCGTTCTTCAGGCGTGTACCAGAAATCGAAACGAGTCTGTACTTCTTCACTCCATGATTCCCAACTCACTTCATCGGAGTGATAATCATTTGAGATCGACTCGTCCTCGGTGATCTCCAATACCTCGTCGACCGGTTCCGGGGCCGGATAGAGGCGGCTTGCATTGCGTTGCACCACCGTATCGGCCAGGAGATCTTTGAAGAGGGAGTCGAGCAGACGGGCCGGCTCATTCTCCCGCGCCGCCTTTATCGTATCCAGCATCCTGCCGGTCTCGATATCCACATTGACGTATCCCGCCGAATCAAACGTCTCACGTCGGTCCTTGAAGTCGTCTGCCCGGTTGCCGTACCATACTCTGTACCATTCGTCCAGACGTCGCTCAAACGGATCCTCCTCATCGTCGTAGGAGACCGGAGGTGTTATGGGGCGGATTGGCCGCAGGACGCCTCGGAAGTCATCAAAGAAAGAATTATAGGCGCTCAGAGCACTCCGGTAGCCGAGATGTCGCGTACGGACCAGAGCATCAGAGAGAGCGGGATCATCCGAAATGTCCGCTTTTCCCTTGACGGCAATACTGTATTTATAATCCGGTTCAAGAGAGTCGACCATCACCTTCTGCAATCGTTCCCGCAACAGCAATTTCTGTAGCGGACTGAGAGTTGTCTGGCCGGGTGAGAAAAAAGGAAGAGAAAAGGAATTGTAGTCGCTCGGGTATGATATCTCCCGACCGTCCGTGGTGTCGCGCGATAGCAAAACCGGGATCCGAATCGGCTCGGAGCGACGGGTTGTGCCGTCGTGCCGCCAGAGAACCGCCTCGACCACCAGAGTCGTTCGTTCCTTCCGGACGAACGAAAGGGAGTGCTCCCAGGCTCCGTGAAACCGATAGAGCGTCGAGTCGGGACTGCCGGGAAGTTCTGCACGGCCGACCAGCGAATCCTCGCAACGCGCCAGAATCTCGATCGCCGCCACCTGCTGCGGATTGTCGTTCGGGTCGACGACGATGGTGAACTCGAAGTTCTCCAGCCAGCGGCTTTCATCCAGATAGCCGACCGGACGGATCAGTTCCCACGACGAGGCGTTGATCACAACCGACTGGGCTTCCTGCTGCAGAAGAAAATTATTCTCCGGACGGCACCGTTGACGCGGGGGGAGCAGGCGTATGCGTCCGGTATCGATCTTCCAGATGGTGGCCAGATAATCCCGGACGACCTCCGCACGCTCGCGGGCCAGCTCCCGGTTCTCGCCCGGCTCGAACGACCAGCTCCCCTGAAGCTCCACAAATGTGGAGGGATATCGGTTCATCCGGTAGCCGAGAACGTTCAGAATATCCCGGTACTTGGTCACCGGCGACCAGTACCAGCCGATGCCGGTATCAACATAGTTTGCCGTAGCTGACGCGCTGTAGAACCGTAAATATCGTCCGGGAATATCCGAGCTGCCGAAGTCGAAGAAGACCATCGGCAGAAGAGGAGTTTCGGCAATGCCGAACGTATGCCGGAACGTAAGTTCGGACAACACTTCCGGGGGAGGACTCCCCTCTTCGCTCGGCCCATTCCAGGGCCAGGTGCCGGGATGAACCTCCACAACGAGCTTCGGGGGAAAGTAGAGCGTGCCGTCGTCTCCGGGCTGTGCCTGCAACGGAAAGGAGAGGAACAAAAGAAAGAGAAGCGGAAGGGTAGTGATGAGTCTGTATCGCATCTGCTGCTGCCGTTGTTCTGTTTGGATGATGATCTATCAACCCTATTCCGACCCTTCGCCACCCTCTTCTTCCATTTCCTCTTCCGCATTTATTTCCATCTCATCATCATTAGCGGCGGCCTCTCCCAGAATACTGCTCTTGTACCAGTTCCGATAGCTGTCGATCCTGTGTTGCGGGATCACCCGTACCGTGGCGCTCCGCGTATACCAGCGATCTTCCGGTCTGTAGACAAAGGGATAATACCCGTTCGTCAGGATGTAGCGCTGCATCCAGTTCATGTTCTCCTGGGCCTTTGCGAACTCCTCGTTCTCGTTGACGATGGTGATTCCGAGCGTGTCCCGCAGAAAGGCGACTACCGTGCGGGCGCGGGCTACGGCAAGCGAGTCGATGGTGTACTTCCCGGAGTTCTCCTCTTCTTCCTCTACGACTTCCTCTTCATAGTATTCCGTCTCCGAATAGTATTCGCTGTATTCGTCGTAGTACTCATCCTCGTAGCGGGGCGTATAGATGTAGAGCGTTCCGGTCTCCCGGGGCGCATAGTCGTAGTAGCTATACGAACTGTTCATCGACTCGAAGGATTTCCGTTCGGCGACAAGCATCGGGTCGTCGATCTCGGGGTCTTCCGACATCTCACAGGATCCGGTCAACTGCATCGCAAGCTGCGACGGGTAGTTGCTACGCTTCAGGAATTCGCCGATCAGAAGGCGGTGGTAGCCGCTGAGAACACTGTCCTTGTAGCTGAAGAAAGGAAGATAGAATTGTTCCGGAGGGACGGCAAGCGGATCCTCCGCCTCCTCCCCCTCTCCTTCCAGAAAGACCGGGATGGTGACCGGGTTGGAGCGGCGATAGCGATTGTTGTGAAGATAGAGCAACGCCTCGACGGTGATCGCCCCCCGTTCCGGTCTGATGTCGGCGTTCCCTTTCCACCAGTATCCTTCCAGTCGGTAGAGGAGCGAGTCCTGATGGGCCGGCACCTCCGCCCGACCGACAACCTGGTCGTCGCAGGTCATCACGAACTCTATCTTCTTCACGTTCTCGGCCCGGGCGTTCGGTTCCAGTACGAATCGGAGATGAAGGGGGGAGGTCTCCATCGAGGTGACCGCGTAGCTGACCGGACGGATCAGGTTCCAGCTGCCGGTGTGGATCATCACGCGACGGGCTTCTTCCTGCCGCTGGGTATTCGCTCCGGAATCGCAGGCAAGCTGCGGCCGGATCAGGGCGACCCGTCCGGTGTCGATCTTCCAGACGTTTGCCAGATATTCCCGCACCACTTCGGCCCGGATCAGGGCGATCTCCTCGCTCTCCCCGGCTTCGTTCGAATATCCCCCCTGCAGCATGATCCTCGTCTCCGGATACTTCGTCATCCGGTAGCCGAGAATATTCAGGAGCTCGTAGTACTTCCCCCGGTAACCGACATTGTTCCCGACATCGTTCGTGTCCGTATAGTCGCGCGCCTGGTAGGAGCCCGGAAACTGGATGTAGCGGGAGGGAATGTTGTAGTCGCCGGGATAATCGAAGAAGATAATCGGCAGCAGCGGGAGCTCCTGCCGATAGGAGTACTCATACATGTAGAGCTCCGGCTTCTCCTCCGACCACTGCGAGGCGACAACAAGCTTCGGCGGAACGTGGAGCGTCTGTTCCTCATCGGATGTCTGTGCCGCCGGTCTCTGCGACGAGGTGATGAAGAGCAGGGCAATAACAAAAATATAACGGCAACGCATCGGCATAATAAACGATCACAACATTCATCGGAAGTCCCGACCTGAAACCACGCAGGTGAGTTCGGAACAAAATACACGCTCGGTGCCCGGAATACAACGCCCGGCGGGAAGTTATGTTACCGGCATTCCGAACGACAGCGTTTCAGACGTTCGGTCCGGTTGAACGTAACGGCGGAAGGAGAAGGGAACTTCTCTTTGTGATTCCTTTGTGTCCGCCCCGGCGGATTGTGCCTTTGTGGTAAAACCCCACCAAAGCGGGACTGCCACGCACAGATCCCTCATCGCAGATACGAAAGCATACCGGACCGGACAATGGCCATTCGACATTCGCACTTCGACAATCGACATTTTACACATCTCTTCCTCTCTCTCCTTCCTCCCTGTTCCGCTGTATCGTAAGTTTGTCTTTTTCCACATATCGTCAACATTTCCACAACCGTCAGCAATCATGATTGACCGAATTCGCGAGCTTCTGGGAGACGACGCCGATTCCCTGTTGAACCATACAAGCCGGACGATTCCGAAGGAGATGCTCCATCTGCCGGGGCCTGACTTCATCGACCGCATTTTTGTCCACACCGACCGTTCCAATTCCGTTCTCGGGAATCTGCAGCGATTGTATGCGACGGGGCGTCTCGGGGGGACGGGGTATCTGTCGATCCTGCCGGTCGATCAGGGGATCGAACATTCCGCCGGAGCCTCGTTTGCGCCGAACCCGATCTACTTCGACCCGGAAAATATCGTCCGGCTGGCAATCGAGGGGGGCTGCAACGCCGTCGCCTCCACCTACGGTGTCCTCGGTGCGGTCGCCCGGAAATATGCCCACAGGATTCCCTTTATCGTCAAGATCAATCACAACGAATTGCTGACCTATCCGAACAAGTTCGATCAGATCATGTTCGGCACGGTCGATCAGGCCCGGGACATGGGGGCGGCTGCGATCGGCGCCACGATCTACTTCGGCAGCGAGGAGTCGAGCCGTCAGATCCAGGAGGTCTCCGAAGCCTTTGCCTACGCGCACGAACTGGGGCTTGCCACCATCCTCTGGTGCTATCTGCGGAACGGCGCCTTCAAGAAGGATCAGGACTACCACCTCTCGGCCGACATGACCGGACAGGCGAATCACCTCGGGGTGACGATCCAGGCCGACATCATCAAGCAGAAGATGCCGGAGAACAACGGCGGCTTCAACGCGGTCAACTTCAGCAAGACCCATCCGAAGGTCTATGAAGAGTTGACGAGCGATCATCCGATCGATCTGACCCGTTATCAGGTGGCGAATTGCTATATGGGACGAATCGGCCTGATCAACTCCGGAGGGGCCAGCGCCGGTGCCGGAGATCTGGCCGAGGCGATCCGGACGGCCGTTATCAACAAGCGGGCCGGGGGGAGCGGACTGATCAGCGGACGGAAGGCATTCCAGCGACCGATGGCCGAAGGGGTGGAGCTTCTCAACGCTATTCAGGATGTCTATCTGGAAGAGGGAGTGATGGTGGCGTAGGGTCGAATATTGATTGTCGAATTTCGATTTTCGATTGGGGAAGTGGGGGGGGCTTCTGATTGTGCATCCGAACCGTTGATTGTCGAATTCCGATTTTCAAATTTCGATTGGGGGAAGGTGGACGGACTTCCGATTGTGTATCCGAACTGTTGAACGTTGTACATCCAGCAAGATGAGCCGCCGGAAGCTGTACATACCGATTCTGCTCGCGTTGGTGACGGCTGTCGGCTGCGGTGAGGGAGAAAAGGGGGAAGAGGAAAAGGTCGATCCCCGTATCGAGCGGATTCGTGCGGCCGACCGGATCGTCTTCGATTCGGGGAGCGCCGATGAGCGGGTCTATGCCGGAGAGGAACTGCAGACGTTCCTGAACGGCTTCGAGCCGGACACCTTCGATTACGGCCCGACCAGTGTCCGGCTGGTGAGCGGATGTCGCGGCGGGACGATGCGGATCGGAACCGAGTCCTTTCTGCTCTCCCTCTGTCGGCTGAAGAACGGTCGCGGACGCCTTGTTCTGTCGGTGGGGATGAGTGACGGAGTGGTCCGTCTGGTGGAGAAGGAGGAGTGATCCCGAACCGGGCTTGCCGGAGTTCTTCCCTCAGCTTCGCAGGAACATCTTCCCCGCCATCTGTCTGGCCAGTCCCTTGAATTCCAGCGCGAGGAGTGTGACCAGAAGATCACTGGACGAGAGACCCGACCGTTCGCAGAGTTCATCGATGTGGATCGGCTCTCCCGACAGATGATCGCAGACCATCTGTTCAAATGCCGTCAGATCCGGAGGAAGGAGGGGGGAGGCCGCTCCGTTGCTGTGGGGAATGCGATAGCCGAGCGCTTCCAGCACATCCTCCGGCCGCTGCGTCAGCCGTGCCCGGTCGGTCCGGATCAGATCGTTTGTCCCGTTGCTCCGGGGCGAGTTGACCGGTCCGGGGAGGGCGAAGACCTCCCGGTTCTGGTCCAGCGCAAAGCGGGCGGTGATAAGGGCTCCTCCTTTCAGATCGCTCTCCACCACCACAGTTCCTGCCGTCATGCCGCTGATGATCCGGTTGCGCTGCGGGAAGTAGGGGCGCAAGGCCTTCACGCCGAAGGGATATTCCGAGATGACCGCGCCGTTGCGGGCGATCTCTTCGGCAAGCCGGGCCGATAGTGCCGGTTGAACCCTGTCGAGTCCGGAGGCGATCACCGCGATCGTTCTTCCTCCGGCACGAAGCGTCGCCTTGTGGGCCCACGTATCGATCCCCCGCGCCAGTCCGCTGACGACCGTCACGCCCCCCTTCGCAAACGTTTCCGCATACTTCTCCGCCGTGATCCGCCCGTACGTCGATGCTCCCCGCGTTCCGACCACGGCAATAGACCGTTTGTCCTCGGGGGACAGATTTCCCTGCATGTAGAGCACTGTCGGAG
>CAMLOB010000136.1 GCA_946481475.1 uncultured Chlorobiota bacterium
TGAAGCGGAGTCCTGTGGCCGCCTGCAAGGAGATCGAACAACTGACCGCAAAGGCCGACCGCGCACACCTCGAACAGGTCCTCGGACTGCTGGTCCTCTGGTTGCGGGATGCCTGCGTGTTACGTCTGACATCGAATGAGTCAATCGTCGTCAATCAGGACCAGCTTGACGACATCCGGAGTTTTAACGGGAAGTTCGCATCGGCACCGCTTGAGAAGATGATCGGGGATGTGGAGCGGAGCATCGAGGCAATCAACCGAAATGTCCAGCCGCCGTTGGTTCTGACGGTGCTGGCTATGCAACTCGCAGATGCCTGCTATCTCGCCGGGGGAGTCCCGGGGGGAAAGTCGGCATCGTCTCTCGTCGCACCTTAACATAGACTATATGGGTAATCCCGATACGCATTTACATGAATCAGCCCATCATCCTCACGACCATTCACACGACGAAGAACCGAAGAGAACCAGAGCGAAGAAAGGACCGACCGATAATCCGTCCGACCTTTCCGAACAGATGGTTGCCGAAACATTGCGGACAAGAAAGTCGAACTGCTCCCATTCCTGCGGAAAGGGGGACTGCGGTTCCGACAGCGGTTGTGCAACCGGTGGATGTGGTAAAGGCTCGTTGCTGGAGTTGATCGCCAACAACTTCACCTACACCGATGAACGTTCGATTGTTGAAGTAACGTATGACGGACATCGCAAGGGGTTTGCCTGTCTGGAGGATCCGGAACTTCAGCTTCGGGTGCGGGACGTCGTTATCGTCGAGAGTCCGAACGGTCAGGAGTGGGCCTCGGTCTCGATGACCGGTTCGCTTGTCCACGCCAAACGAAAGGCCAAGCGTCTCTCCGGCGAAGAGCTTCCGATCCTTTTGCGCAAGGCTGATGAAGCCGACCTGAAACGGATCGAACAATCCAAAGCATCCGAACGGCAGGCCTACTCGGTCTGCAAGACCCGGATCGAGGCCTTTGAACTGGGGATGGATCTGATCGATGCCGAGTGGCAGTTCGATCACAAGAAGCTGACGTTCTACTTTACCGCCGATGGACGGATCGACTTCCGTGCGCTGGTTCGCGATCTTGCGGCCATCTTCAACACGCGGATCGAACTTCGGCAGATTGCCGTGCGGGATGCCGCAAAACGGATAGGAGGGGTCGGTATTTGCGGACTGGAACTCTGCTGTACGACCCATCTGGGGCGGTATGAACATATCACGCTCGATCACGCGAAGATCCAGCAGATACCGGCAAACCCGTCGAAGCTCTCCGGACAGTGCGGTCGGTTGAAGTGCTGTCTGCTCTACGAGATCGACACCTACGTCGAAGGGCTGAAACGCTTTCCTCCGCTGGAGACGACCGTCAGGACGGCAAACGGTGTCGGCACGGTGCAGAAGATCGATCTGTTCAAGGAGCTTATCTGGGTCTACCATGCCGAGAATTCCGCATGGGAATCTCTGACGCTTGAAGACTACAGGGGAATTCTTGCCGGAAGAATCCGCAAGCCGGAAGCCGAGCCTGAAAAGAAGGTCGATGGATATTCCCCTTCCGAACCTCATCGCACCGGCACCACGGAAAGAACCGAACAATCGCCGAAGGGGGATCAGCCGAAGGAGAACCGTGGAGACCGGAAGAGAACGTCGGGACAGCGGAAAAAGGGTTCGTCAGGACGACGCGAACCCGGAGCAGAGGAGAAGACCGGTGAAGGTCAGAGTCGCCAGAGCGCAAGCGGAGGGAATGAGGGAAAGAAGAGGGGGAACAGACGGAAGAAGAAAAGACCCTCGGCGGAAGTGAAGAGAGAGGGAAGAACAACGGGAGGAAAGCCGGAAGGAACAACGGCTCCGGCTCCGGACAGGGAGAACCGAAGCGGGAATGAACATGGCTCCTGATCGTCGGCTTCTCGTCTTCGCCAGGTACCCGAGACCGGGAGAGGTGAAAACGCGGCTGAGTCCGGCACTGACGCCGGAGGAGGGGGCCGAGCTCTACGAGGCATTCCTCTGCGATTCGCTTGCGGGCTTTCTTGCGATCGAAGACCGGTTCGACCTGTTCCTCTACGTTGCCGATCCCGCCGATACCGGACGATTGGCCGACTTCCTTGCGGAACGGGGGATCGATCCGGACCGAAAGAGGATCACGCTGCGAGGGCAGTCCGACGGGACACTGGGTGATCGACTGGAATCGGCTTTCGACGAGGCATTCGGCGAAGGCTGCAGCGCGGTCTGTGCCGTCGGCACCGATCATCCGACTCTCCCGCAGGTTTTTCTGCGGGATGCCTTCCTTGCCCTGGAAGTCCACGATGTGGTGATCGGTCCGGCGACCGACGGCGGATATTATCTGATCGGTATGAACCGGCTCCACCGGGAGATGTTCCGGTCGATGCCCTGGAGCCGGAGCGATCTTTTCCGACAAACGCTTCAGCAGACAAAAAGGGGAGGGCTTTCGGTGGCCCTCCTTCCGGAATGGTACGATGTCGACGATCCGGCCTCGCTCGCTCGGCTGGCGGCCGAACGTGATCTGGCGGAAGCGGCTCCCCGGACCGCCCGTGTTATCGGGAGACTGAGTCCCGATGTGACGATAAATCCGGAGAGGGGATGAGCGGCAACCTTTCAGCATTGCAGGATCTTGCCTCGGTCGGAATTTTCGGCGGGACGTTCGATCCGATTCATACCGGACATCTGATCCTGGCCGAGCGTGCCCGCGAGGAACTGGAGCTTGAGGCGATTCTCTTCATGCCGGCTCACATCCCTCCCCACAAATCTTCCGGAAGAAAGATCGCTTCCGGTCCGGCCCGACTCGACATGATCCGGCTCGGCATTGCCGACAACACCGCCTTCCATTCGGCCGATATTGAATTGGTTCGCGAAGGGGTCAGCTACACGGTCGATTCGCTCCGGGCGATCAGCCGCCACGTTCCCGGGACGCGGCTGACGTTGCTGATGGGGAGCGACAATGCCCGGGATTTCACTTCGTGGCGGGAGCCGGAGGAAATTCTCCGGCTTGCCGACATCGCCGTCTGGGAACGTCCCGGCAGCTACTACTGGCCGGAGATTTACCCGGACTACATCGCCCGGAAGGTCGCCTCGCCGTTGATAGAAATTTCCAGTACGGAGATCCGCAACAGAATTGCCGCAGGGCGCTCGATCCGCCATCTGACTCCGGAACCGGTTATCTCGTATATTCGCACCCATGGCCTCTATCTCTGAAAAACGATTCGGTCCGGGGGGAGTCGTTCGCCAGATCTTCCTGACGGTGGTCCTGCTGCTGATGCTCTTCCCGCTGTTCTGGATGCTGGTGATCGCCCTGCGCGAACGGACACCCGATTTCAGCTCCTTCTTCGGACTCCTGAGCGGTCCCTTTACCCTGAAGAACTTTACCGACGTGATAACCTCCGGGCCGTTCGATACCTACTTCCTGAACTCGATGGTCGTGGCGGTTGTCGTTGTTCTCGGCAATATCATCTTCTGTTCGATGGTCGGCTATGCGCTGGCCCGCAGGAGGATGCCCGGCAAGGCGTTCTGGGGTGTGACGGTGGTGGCTGTGATGATGATTCCGCCACAGGTGGTGATGATCCCTCTCTATCGTCTGATGGTCACCTTCGGCTGGATCGACACCTACTGGGCGCTGATCGTCCCCTTTCTGGTGACGCCCTTCGGTGTCTTCCTGATGCGCCAGTATATTCAGGGACTTCCGATCGAAGTGGAGGAGGCGGCCCGGATGGACGGAGCGGGGGATCTCGGTATTCTCTTCCGGGTGATTATGCCGATGGCCAAACCGATGCTCGTGGTTCTCGCCGTCTTCACGTTCCTGACGACCTGGAACACGTTCCTCTACCCCTTCCTTTTCACCAACTCGGAATCGATGCGGACGCTGACCGTCGGCCTGACGTTCTATCTCGGCAATCAGTCGATCGACTGGGGACACCTGATGGCCGGGGCGAGCATCTCCGCTCTTCCGGTGATTATCCTTTTCGTCATCTTCCAGAAACAGATCATCGAGGGGATGACCGCCGGGGCGGTCAAGGGGTAGGGAACACTCACCGGATGATGGATGAACAGGCCGGATTTCCGATAACGGCAAACGGACCGTCGTCGACCGTCCTTCCGTTCTTCGCTCTTGCTGATGTGCAATACGACAGCGGCCGGGGTCTGTCCTGACCCCGGCCGCTCTTTTCTTCCTGATCGGATCCGGGCTGCGTTATTTGGCATTCAGCGTCCAGTCATATTCGACGAACGCCACCTTCGGACTTCCGGCCCCTTCCAGTCCCGACCGCATGGCTTCCGGCCCGTACTGTTTCGCGAAGGCGATCAATCCGGCATCATTGTCGCCGAAGTCCACCTTGTACCACTCGAAGATCTTCGACAGGGAGAGCGTTTTCGTCTTCGCGTCCCACCTGTTCTGCTTTGTGTCGGCCAGGTAGCTCCGGGCGTTCTCGGCCAGTTGTTCCCGGACGTTTGCCGAGGTGTAGGCTTTCGGAATCAGCGGAGGACAACTCAGGGCGGCGCAGACCAGTCCGAAGTGGATCAGGGGTTCCTTGAACGTCGGACGGATAATGGTGTTCTCGATGTCGTTCAGCGTGACGGTCCGTCCGGCTGCGGTGAACGTCTTCTTGTCGAAGAATCCGGCCACATCCAGAGGCTTTTTGATTCCCGGATTGTCGTTGACGTTCTTGATGACCAGAGCGTTGTAGGCGTTGATCCAGAAGGCGAGCTGTTCGTTGGTTGCCATGGTGGAGGGATCGGCCGTCTTCAGGCTTTCAAGAAACCGGGCGAATTCGTCGCTTCGCTTGAACGCTCCGTAATCGACCCGGCCGTTGGAGACGTTTGCCTTCAGCAGCCGGTCGAAGACCGCCGGATCGTATGCCGCCGGTTCGTCATCCCCCGGACCGACAGTTGCCGTTGATCTCCCTTGAGTCGTCGGCGAGGAATTGTCGGAGGTTGTGCCCGTCGTCCCCGAAGAAGACGTTGACGCCGTCGACACTGATGAAGAGGTGAAGGAGCCGTTTGTCGAAACCGCCGATGTTCCGGATTGATCGGTCGTTGCGGCCGACCCGCCATCTCCGTCCGTTGATGTTGTGCCGGAGGTTCCGGCGGCTGTGTCGCCGACGTCTTTCCGATGTTCGTTCTCGTCACAACCGGCGAAAAGCGTTCCTCCGGTTGCGATGAAGATCAAAAGGAAGAGGAACGGCAGCAGAGAAAGCCGACGTGTAGAACCCGATATTTGCAACATAATCACTCTCCGTATTTTCGTTCTCGCCCGGATCGCAGTAATTTCTTCCAAACCTATCACTTTATCGGCTATTGCCGCCGACTATTGTCGGATATACGTGATTCCTGAACTTAACCTGGTCTTACCATGACAAAACGTATTGAGGGGAGCCTGAGCGCACGGGGGATGCGGGTCGCCGTCGTTTCAACCCGATGGAACGAAGCGGTGACCGAACGGCTCCTGAAGGGGGGACTTGACTGTCTGCGAACGCTGGGGGCCGATGATGCCGACGTGACGGTCGTCACCGTTCCCGGCGCCTTTGAACTCCCGGTTGTTCTTCGCGAGCTTGCCCGCTCCGGTTCGTATGATGCGCTGGTCGCTCTCGGGGCGGTGATCCGGGGAGAAACGCCCCATTTCGACTATGTGGCCGGAGAAGCCGCCTCCGGCATTGCCCGGATTGCGCTGGAAACCGGTGTCCCCTGCGGCTTCGGTCTCCTGACGGTCGACTCCTCGGAACAGGCGATGGAGCGGGCCGGACTGAAATCGGGGAACAAGGGATGGGAGGCGGCCCAGACCGCCGTGGAGACCGCTTCGCTGCTGAAGAGACTGCGGGAAGGGGGGCAGGACTGAGCCGGTTCCGGACAATATTCGCCGGGGGAAGCCTCCATCGGGAGAAAAGAGACGGATTTTGACCTTGTTCTGCGGAGATCAAATCGATACGTTCCTTCGCAAGCCCAACAGGGGATGACTTCCGTCTCCCCTCAACGTCATGCTACACAAGAAGTTCGACATGAAATCAGCAGATATATCATTCTTTGGATTGCCGGGGATGTTCTCCCTTGCCGCTCTCCTTTTTCTTTCCGTTTCCGATCTTCCGGGACAGATCATCGAATCGTGGGATGTCTTCAGCGCGCTCGACAGGTCGTTGTTCGTCACGGTCGATTCCGATGAGAACGTCTGGGTCGGCTCGACCGGCGGAGCCTATCGGCTCAGTCCGTCGGATGGTTCGCTTATCACCTACCGGACAAGCGATGGTCTTCTGCGGCTGAACGTTGCGGCTATCGGCGTCGATCCGGTCGGCGGCGATGTTTACTTCGGAAGCGGCGACGGATCGGTTTCGATTCTGCAGAGCGAGGGAGGATGGACCTATGTGACCGATATTGCCCGGAGCACGCAGTCGCTGCGGGGGGTGACCGGGTTCTTCTTTGCCGATGCGAAAGTCTATATCACCACACAGTTCGGTGTGGCGGTCTTCGATCCCTCCGACAGCACGATCCGGGATTCGTGGACGCGTCTGGGAACGATTCCTCCGAACAGTGAAGTCACCGACCTGGCCTTCTTTAACGATTCGGTCTGGGTGACAACGCCGTTCGGACTTGCTGCGGCACCGGTGTCGGGGCGAAACCTTGCCGACCCTCTGAACTGGCGGGTCTTTACCGGTGCGAATCTTTGCGGTGAGGAAGAGGCGGTCTCGGTAGAATTCTTCGATGGTATGCTTCTTGTCGGAACGGCCAACGGCATCTGCGAGTATGCCGACGGAACCTTTACGAAGCGGGGAGAACCGGGGGGAAGAGTACTGTTGGCGGTGAACGGTTCGGGGATGGTGGCGGCCAATGATTCGAGGCTCTTCACCTACGATCCGCAATCGGGATTCACCGAAGTGGGAGAGGCTCCACGCCGGATCGTTTCGGTGGCGGCCTTTCCCGATGGGACACCGGTCGCCGCTATGGAGCGGGACGGGATTGTCCACCTGGATGGCTGGTTCGATAACGGCATTATTCCCGGAGAGGTCGAGACGTTTGCGCCGAACGGTCCTTCGGCCAACAAGTTTGCCGACCTGACGTTCGGCGCCGACGGCGATCTCTGGGTGGCGACCGACATCGTCGGGGACGGCGTGGCCCGTCTTTCGGTGGCCGAAGGGGAATGGACAAACTATACGCCCCGAACCAGATCCGAACTGGCATCGGACAGGTTCTGGAGGATCAACGCCGACGACTTCGGCCGTGTCTGGGGAGGAACCTTCGGCGACGGCTTCTTTGTCTTCGAGCCGGAGGAGGGGGAGGAAGAGGATGTGGCCATCACGCATTACAACGAGACGAATTCTCCGCTGAAAGGGATTTCCGGCGACGAAAGTTTTGTGATCGGCTCCGACGTACAGCCGGACGAGACCGGGATCACCTGGATCCTGAACTGGGACAACACACCGGGCATTCGGGGTGCGGCGTTGCTTGCGGTCCTTCATGATCCGGAGACCGGAGCAGACCAGTTCCGGCTGTTCCCCGCCTCGAACACGTTCGGCGCCTCCGTCCTCCGGTCGTTTGCCCGGCTTGCGATCGACTTCAACGGGAATATCTGGCTCGGCTCGGATTTGCGGGACGGAGTGCTCGTCTTCAATCCGGGTCCGGACCTGAACGATCCGGGGGAGTGGCACCGGCTGCTGACTTCGCATGGCCTGGTGTCGAACACGGTCACTGCTCTTCTGGTCGATCCGGACGGCGAGTTGTGGATCGGTACGCCCGGCGGGGCGAACGTTCTGGTGAACCCCGGAACCGTGGCGACCGAAGGGGCCGACGCGGCGATCTTCCGGGAACTGCGACCGCTGGAGGATGTGGTCGTCCGCGATATCGCCGTCGATGCGCTGAACAGGAAGTGGGTGGCGACCGACAAGGGAGTCTTCCTCCTTTCCAGCGATGGAACCGAACTGCTGAACGCATTCAGCGTGACGAATTCGCCTCTGGTGAGCAACGATGTGCTGGCGATTCTTCCGGACGATCAGACCGGGCAGATCTACGTCGGCACGTCGGCAGGTCTGAACCGGATCCAGACCGAAGCCATCCGGCCGAAGGAAGAACCGGAACGGATTCGTGTGACGCCGCAGCCGTTCAATCCCGAGGTTGATCAATCCCTGCGGATCACCGGTCTGCCCGTGAACAGCACGGTGAAGATTCTGAAGCTTGACGGTTCTCTGGTGACCGAGTTCCGGGCTCCGGGTGGTGACATCGCTTTCTGGACAGGGCTGAACGCCGAAGGGGAACCGGTGGCCAGCGGCGTCTATCTTGTTGCGGCGCGATCTCCGCTCGGCGAGACCGTGATCGGCAAAATTGCTGTGGTTCGTCAATAGGAATGATTCCCGTATATTATGCAATCATTGATTTGCACCAGGGTATACATCATATCATTCGAACGAGAGGATATTCATGGAAGGAAATCGTGACGAGGTTTTTTCCCGCAGAGTTCGGGCCGGAAAGCGCACCTACTATATCGATGTGCGTTCAACGCGTTCCGGTGAAGATTACTACCTGACAATCACTGAGAGTAAACGGAGCGGTGAGAGTGACAGGGAGAAATTCAAAATTTTCCTCTACAAAGAGGATTTCGAGAAGTTCCGTTCGGCTTTGAACGAGGCTCTTGAATTTGCCTACGACGAGCTGGAGAAG
>CAMLOB010000137.1 GCA_946481475.1 uncultured Chlorobiota bacterium
AGCGTGGCAAAGGCGGTCCGGGAGTTGGCGAACGTGTTCATCCTGATGCCGAACCAGGCAACGGTATAACTGCCTGCGATGCCGATAAGACTGAAGATCAGAATAATGGCAACCCGGTCGAACGGGAAGTCAAGGAGCACTCCGAAGTAGAGAAGAATAATCGCACCGATAAAAGCCCAGAGGATGAGGATGAATTTCCCCTGATTTGTCAGGTAGGTCTTGCAGGTCTCGTAGATCAACTCGGAAACTTCGAGCATCGACTTGTGAACCGGCAGATTCCGGACGCGGGAGTACATGCCGATGCCGAACAGCAATCCCAACAAACAGATAAACAATCCACCGAGAAGGAGCGTGTGGCCGTCGGTCCCGAGAAAGTCAACCTGGTCGAGTGGTGGAAGAATGAGATTGGCTTCCCCTCCTCCGTGGTGGGTCGGTTGATCCCCCTGGGCGAAGGCAAGAGGTGAGATCATCAAACCGAACAGAATGGTCAACAGAGTCCGTCCTCCGTTGAAGCGATTGCCTTGACGTTCCCCGTCAACGCGAAACCATTGGAGTCCCATGCAGTTGTTCCGTTAATGTTGAATATGCGTGTCGTTGCGACACGAGAGATTGACTCAAGAGTTTGTTCACGGTCGGATACTGAAAACTGCGAATCTACGGTGCGGGAAGGTGTCGACAATGCGTCGGGACAAAAGAATTTTTCAGTCCGTATCGGCCGGATATCCGGCTCCGGAACAGCCGGATAAAGGAGTGTGGGAACCCTCTGTTGGAGGGAGTTGACGGGAAGAAGGAAAGAGGGGGAAGCGGAGCGGAATCACACGACTTCCACACGACTTTGCTCGCCGAGGATAAAACGTTGAACCCGGGGTTTTCCCTGGGATCGGACGATCTCCACGTCCGGTCCCAGCAGGCTCCCCTCGATACGAATATCGACCTCGCGGACGACGGCCCGTTCCATCAGAATCGAATATTCCACCTCGCAACGTTCGAGCAGCGATCCGGCTCCGATCGCGCTGTAGGGACCGACATAGGAGTCGATCAGGCGGGCCCCCTTTCCGATGATCGCCGGACCCCGGATTTTGCTGGAGATCACCTCGGCCCCCTCTTCGATGATGACCGGACCGGCGATGTCGCTCCCGGAGTCGACGCTTCCGGCAATCTCCGTCCCGATCGTACTCAGTACCAGCCGGTTCGCTTCCAGCAGATCTCCCGGCAGCCCCGTGTCCTTCCACCATCCGGTGATCTCGCCGTGTCCGACCCGATAACCGTTCTTCAGCAGCCAGTCGTGGGCGTCGCTGATCTCCAGTTCTCCCCGGCCGCTCGGACTGATGGCGTTGACCGCCTCGAAGATCGCCGGACCGTACAGATAGATGCCGCTGACCGCAAAGGGGGATTTCGGCTCGTCCGGCTTCTCGACCACGGCGACGATCTCTCCTTCCCGGTTGAACTCCGGCACACCGAAACGCTCCGGATCGCGGACCCGCGCAAGCGTCAGATAGCAGTCGACGCCACTCTCGTTGAACGCCTGAACAAATCGCTGAATCCCCCCCACGACAATGTTGTCGCCGAGATAGAAGACAAAGGGTTCCTCCCCGATAAATTCGCGGGATACTTTCACGACGTGGGCAAGACCGAGCGGAGCCTCCTGCCAGATGTATTCCACCGTCAGACCGAACGCCTCCCCTTTTCCCAGCCAGTCGACAACCTCCCGTCCGTTGTCGTGGCCGACGACAATGCCGACCGACTCGATCCCGGCCTCTGCAACGGCTTCGAGCGCATACTGCAGGATCGGTCTGTTGGCGACGGGAATCAGATGTTTGTTCTGCGTGTGGGTCAGCGGACGAAGCCGCGTCCCTCGTCCCCCGGCGGTTATCAGAGCTTTCATTACGTCAATGATACGTGACTACAGTCCGCCGAACGGGTCTTTCGAGGTAGTCCCCTCGTTCCCCTCCGGCACCTCGGTCCCCTGCGAACGGATCGCGGCAATTGCCGCCTCGGCATCATCCCGCAGTTCGGGATAATCGAGTTCCTCGATCATCTTCAACCTGCTTTGCAACGGCTCCGGCGTACCGCCGGTCAGCATCACCACATAGCAGAACGAACGGGCGGCGGCAACGGCAATCGGATTGTCGGGAAGCTCATCGAAGCGACTCTCGAAGAATCGGGCGATGTGTCCGTAGGCGTGATCGCTCCCCATGTCGCCGAGGATTTGCAGGATGTCCTCAACCGTCTGCTGTTCCGAAGTCTTTATCAACTCCGCATTCAGTGCGTCGGCGGCCGGATCGCCGTAGACCAGCAGTTCCTGTCCGGCCCCGTAATCCCCTTCATCGACAAGCTGACGAACCAGAGCGTTGATCTCTCCGGCATCGGCCTCCACCCGCTCACGGACGAGGTGGGCAAGACGACTTTCGCTGAACTCCTCCCGCTTGAACACATCGGAAAGTTCGATCAGGGCACGCGAAAGGGAAACATCGAAGACGGTGTCATGCCACGTATGGGTTCGCACCTCAACCTCAACGGCAGTCTCTTCCCCGGCTTCAGCTTCAACTTCCGTCACAGCTTCCCCTTCCGCAACACCTTCTTCCTCACCAACAGATACCCCTTCTCCCTCGTCTCCTTCCTCCCCCTCGTCCCCATCGTCCCCCTCGTACTCTTCGTCCCCCTCATCCTCACTCCCGGTACGATACAACCCCCTCGCCTCCGCCCTCTCCCTGCGCATCGCCACCCAGACGGCATATCCCTTCAGCTCTTCTCCGGTGACCTCTTCGTGACCGATCGCCATCGGATCGCTCTCCTCGAAGGCCGTTGCCGTCAACGCAATATGGTCGACCGCAACGCTCAGAGCCGAGACATCGGGAAGTTCATGCGATCGTTCCTGATATTCTCCCTGCACGTCGTATCCCCCCGGTCCGGCCGTCACGGTGGTATCGTAGATCAGCAGATGGGTCAGATCGTGCAGCGTCAGCTTCTCTATCTTGATAACCTTCGCCAGCAGATACCGTTCCTCGTCAAAGGCAAGGGTGATAATATCTCCTTCGTTGTACATGCGCATCTTCCCCCGTTATTGATGTAGGTCAACCCTCTTGATCCCCCTCGCCCCCGTTCTCCGGCTCCGCTTTGCTTTCGTTTTGATGAAAATACTCAAAGACCCTCAAACCGGTCTTCTCGCCGAGATGTTCCTTCAATTCCTGAAGCCCGGCGCCGCTTGCGCCCCGCACCGAACCGAACCGTTCGAGAATCCGTTTCGCCGTCTTCCCTCCGATGCCCGGTATCTGCGTCAACTCGGTCTGCAATGACCGTTTGTCCCTGAGGGATCTGTGGAAGGTGATCGCGAAACGGTGAGCCTCGTCCCGCAGTTGCTGCAACAGCCGGAGACTGCTGGAAGATTTCGGCAACAGGAGCGTGTCGGATTGATCCGGGAAGACGATCTCTTCGAGTCGCTTGGCCAGACCGATCAGCGGGATATGCTCCAGTCCCAGTTCCTTTAACGATTCGGCTGCTGCCGAGACCTGCCCCTTTCCGCCGTCGATCACGATCAGATCCGGAAGGGCCAGCCCTTCCTTCATCACCCGCGAGTAACGGCGCGAGACGACCTCGCGCATCGTGGCGAAATCGTCCGGTCCCTCCACACTCTTCACCTTGAACTTCCGGTACTCGCTCCGCCGTGGTTTTCCATCGACGAAGCAGACCATCGAGGAGACCGGATCGGTTCCGTGGAAGTTGGAGTTGTCGAAGCATTCGATCCGTCGCGGAGGTTTCGTCAGTCGCAGATCCCGTTGCAGACTCTGGACCGAGCGGGGGGTCATGTCGGCCCGCTTCATCCGCTGCAGCTTCAACTCGCCGAGAAGGAGTCCGGCGTTCGCTCCGGCCATCTCCACAAGCTTCTGTTTGTCGCCGATCTTCGGAACCGTGATCCGGACCTTCCCCTCGCTCCGCCGCTCGCTGACGAACTGCTGAAGCAGGTCGAACTCCTCGCCGGGATCGATCTGCACATAGATCTCCTCCGGCACCGATTCATCCTTCACGTAATGTCCCTTGATGATGCTCTCCAGCACCTCCTCGTCGCTGCGGTGGAGAACGCCCGTGACGTAATGCTGCTGTTTGCCGACCAGACGCCCCTCCCTCACCTTCAGGATCACCGCCGCCGCGTCGTCATCTTCCCGTCTGAATCCGATGATGTCCCGATCGGTCAGGTCCTCGGTCACGACTTTCTGGCGGGCGTTGTACTCGCGGATCTTCTCCAGCCGGTCGCGGATCTTCGCCGCCTTCTCGAACATCATCCGCTCGGCATAGATCCCCATCTCCTGTTCAAGCTCACGTTCAAGTCCGCGGGTTTTCCCCTTCAGCACCTGCACCACCTGCTCGATCATCTCACGATATTCTTCACCCGACACAAGCCCTTCGCACGGTCCCTCACACTTGCCGATGTGGTAATCCAGACAGACCTTGAACCGACCGCCGGAGATTGTTTCGGCGTTCAGATTCAGATCGCAGGAGCGGATCGGGAAGATCGAGCGGAGCGTCTTCATCAGATAGCGGACGTATTTGCCGTCGGTGTAGGGACCGAAATAGCGGCTGCCGTCGCGAATGATCCTGCGCGTGGGAAAGACTTTCGGAAAGGGTTCGTTCGTAACCCGGATCCGGGGATAGGTCTTGTCGTCCCGCAGCATGATGTTGTAGCGGGGCTTCAGCTTCTTGATCAGCGTGTCCTCAAGAATCAGGGCCTCGACCGCGGAGTCGGTGACGATCACTTCGACATCGGCGATCTTCGCGACCAGCGCGGTCGTCTTCGCATCGCGAGGACGTTTGTCCTGGAAGTAGGAGCGAACACGACTGCGCAGGTTCTTCGCCTTGCCGACATAGATCACCGTCCCCTCCCGGTTTCTGAACTGATAGACTCCCGGATCGGTGGGGAGTCCGTTCAGTTTTTCCTCCAGGGGAAGTCCCCCCTCCTTTTCTCTCTGTTCGTCCGCGTCGCTCATCGACAATGGTTGTGTTGTTCTCGTACTGGAAGTCGGAAAACATACAAAAAAGGGCCGCAACGATTGATCGACTATCGTTGCGGCCCTTTCTTTCCTCGCAATAATTGCGGAAGACAGGCAGACGGATCCCCGACCTACCGGACGATCCGCATCCGGGATGTCGTCAGCACTTCATTCTCCACACCGTCACGCAGAAGAACCGTGTAGAATCCGGAGGGGAGTCCGGAAACCGACAGAATCGATTCGTGCCGTCCGGCCTCGCGGAATCCTTCCTCCACCGAAAAGACCCGTTCGCCTCCGGCATTATAGATGTCGATGCCGACATCCGCACGTTCCGACAGCTCATAACGCAACCGGGTCTCCGCCGACACCGGATTCGGCAGGAGTGCCGTCACAACACCCCCTCCGGTCGCCGGTTCATCGACCGATACCGAGGTTCTCTCAAGCAGAACCATCGGTTTCTGCGCGGCTCCGTCGGCATCCCGAAGCAGGTGGATCGAAAGCGAATTGTCTGCAACCGTTCCGGAAACAATCGCCGTCACCGGCTCTCCGTCGGAAAGCTCTCCCTCTGCTATCAGTCGAAGCACGTTGCCGGTTGCAGCCGTGGTCCGGACCGTCACCGTCGCCTCACCCGAAGGGAGGGTAAGATATCCGGTCCCCGCTTTATAGGTGAGGTTGGAAAAAGGAGTAGTGGAATTGTCGGAAGCCTGAACGGTAACGTCCAGAGGACCGGCATCCGGGGAGGCGTGAAAGAACCGAAGGGCGGTTGTCCCCTGGCTGACGTCGATTACCGGATCGGCATCAATCGGCACTCCGCTGATGGTCTGTTTATCCTTTTCCCCGACTATCATAAACACCCGATAGGTGTTCCCCGGCAGTTCTATGTCCGTGTCGATGACGGCGTTCCCGATCCCCTCTCCTTCTGCGGCAACCTTGATATTATAGAATCCGGCATCCATTTCGGAACGTCCCGTCGCCCCCCCGTACGTCAGTCCGTCGAAACGCTCGTCGTCGATAAAGACTTCAGCCGGTCCGGCATCCCCGGAGAGATGAACGGCCCGGAAGAATGTCGGCTCGACCTGGCTGGTCAGGGCGACCATCGGCCGCTGATCGGCTTCGACATTCTCCACCAGCATGTTGACCACAAAGTCGGATTTGGCAGGATTGCCGTTAGCGATCAGCGTGACGACTCCCTCTTCGGGGAGGAAAACGCTTCCGGAGAAGAAACGCTTTCCGTCGGAAAGATCGAAGATGTCGACGAAGATCTCCTCGGTCGGGAATTCAAAGAACCCGGAAACCGTGGTAAAATCCAGAAAGGGAAGCGTGAACTGGGTGCCGGTCTCCGAAGTCATCACCACCTTGATATCTCCGACCGGATAGGCTCCGTGCAGGAACCGGACCAGGGTTTTTCCTGACGGAGGGACGAGAACCGGATCGCGGGTCAGCGTCATTTCCAGCACATCCTGCTCATCGATATCCCCGAGAGCCAGCAGCGTGTAGGCCGTATCGGCATGAAACTCGTGATCGAAATCGACCACTGCGAAGTCGGGACCCAGACCGGTGGGAGCCGCCTTCAGATTATGAACGCCCGTCTCCAGCGTCAGATTTGCCGAGGCGTCACGCGGCCCCAGATTCGCGATCAGCGGCGTCGTCTCCTCGCCGAGGAAAACGTCGACGGCCGGGCCTTCCGGAACGACGTGGACAAACCGCACCGTCGTCTCTTCAGCGGCGACGACGGGAACAAGCGTCGTCATCGGATCCTGGGCATTCGTGCTTGTCTCGTCGAGCACCTGCAATTGCAGCTCTTCGGCAAAACCTGAAACGTACAGGGTTCCGTAGGAACTGCCGGAGAGGTTCCCCTCGGCCGAGAGCACTTTCGTGTCGGTTCCGGCCTCGAAGATCGCCACGGTGACCGGACCCGACGGAAGACTGTAGAAGGGCGTTACGGCCTTGAACGGAAGACCGGGAATAACAAGCGGTTCCCCCGAAGCCGGAATGATGTGAACATCGACATTCCCCTGATCGGGGGAGGCGTGAACGATTCGCAGAGAAGCGGAATCAGGAGACGTCGGGGCGTTCAGATCGAACGTGGTGGCAATCGCTTCGATCGAGGCCAGCGCATTGAACGCGTGAATGTTCAACCGCCGGTCAGCCGTGATCGGAACGCTCTGACTTGCCACCGGGAAGTTCGGAAGTCCGGCGGGTGTAATTCTGATATCGACGTTCCCGGCCGCCTGCGTCAGAGCGGCCGAAGCGCTTCCGAACGTGAGGAAGGAGATCGAAGGCGTTGTTTCATCACCTACATAGATATCGATATCGGGAGCATCGGGAGAGAGATGAATCACGCGCAGTTCTCCCTGCTGTGCAAACCCTTCTGCGGCAATCATCAGGAGGCCGAGAAGAACCGGAAGGAAACCCCGCATTATTCCGCCGTACCGACCCCATGCTGTCATTCTGGATGTACTCATCGCATTTGATATTGATTTGGAAGAATCTGACGTATTCCAAGCGTGGCACACCATTTCCGTATCCGGCACGGTACACCACATCCGTGTTGTCCCCCTCTATCCCCGCCGCCCTAATTCCGGACCACCAACCGCTCCCGTCCCAACACCTTCCCCTCGCTTATAAGAACGGCGATATAGAAACCCGATGCCAGATCTCCGACGGCCGGAACATACAGATGTTCCCCTTTCCCCCTGAACCCAAGATCGTCCGACCGTACGAGTCCTCCCCGCACGTCGAAGAGGCGGATCGAAATATCTGCCGGAACCGACAAAGAGAACTGCACACGAGGTGAGGCGGAGTTCCGGTCCTGATAGATGCGGAAATCCTCGACAATCCCCTCGACACCCGTTACGCTTGAGACTTTCTGGAATTCAAGCATCGGCATCTGTGCGGACTCGCGGCTGTCGACCAGCAGGCTGACCGAATGCCCTCCGTTGTTCACATCGCCGAGAATCACCAGTGTGCTGAAGGCATCCGCAGGAATCATTCCCTGCACCGTCAGGAAGGGGACCGATTCCCCGGGTCTGGTCAGCGTGACGGTTGTCGATCCGGCCGGACCGGGAGCGTACTGTGTGAAGTTTCTGAAGCCGCTGGAACGGACATCCCGGGTGGAACCGTCGGAGAACCGGATTTTGATATCGACAAGGGCGGTATCCAGCGAGACGTTCAACACCCGGAGGCCTGCCTGTCCTGCCGGGGGACGGGCCGTGACGTCGGCGGTCAGGGAAATCAGATCGAGCGTCCCGGCATTCTCGTCACCGATGATGTAGGTCGCCCGGTAGGCGTTGGCGATCACCTCCACGTCCTTGTCGATCAGCGGAGAACCGGGCGTCCCCTCCTCATGCCGGACCTTGACGTTATAGTTCCCGGCATCGAAATCGTCGGAGACGTCGGTCGCATCGCGGTATCCGAGCGTCAGGGTCTTGGTGTCGACCTGCGTTTCAAGTCTGCCCGCATTTGCCGAGGCGTGAATCAGTCTCCAGTACCCCTTGGTACCGGTCTGCTCCACCCGCAGCGTA
>CAMLOB010000138.1 GCA_946481475.1 uncultured Chlorobiota bacterium
CGAGAATGAAAAACATATAGAGCATGACCAGAATCACATTGCCGAGAAACGTGACGGTGGTGCCGACACTGGAACTGAGAATTGACGTCACCGAGGAGACGTCGAAGACCGACCACCAGTCGAACTCGGTTACCGGCAGATCGTACTTCTCGGCAAGCGAGCGGACCGAGCCGTCGAGATCGGCCGCCAGGACGTTGACCCGGTCCTGGTACTTCGGAGCCTCGTCGATAAACGAGTCGATGCTGGTGTAGACGACGAAGGAGACGCCGAAGAGGACGGCCGCAATGGTGACGAAGACGAGCAACAGTGAGACGACGGTCGGGAAACGACGACTCTTCAGCCAGAGAACCATCGGTTTGAAGAGATAGGAGAGGAAGACGGCGACGACAAGGGGAAGAAGAATCGATTCGAGGAGATCGAGAATCACTCCCAGAACGAAAGTGGCGATGACTGCAAGCAGAGCGATAACGACCTTGCTCTCTTTCATAGTGCTTCCGCTATCCTGTTTGTTCGACTCAACCCTTTGCGGCTTTGCTCTTTGCGTCCGCCGCGGCGGATCGCGAGCCTCTCTTCCGTTGATACGGCACGTTCCCGAATGGCTCCCTCTGCGAATATACCATTCTCTTCTCTTGGCAGATTCTTCCCCTCCCTTTTCGGCAGCAACGTATTTTCCTCTGGAAGTCAACAAGCAGAAAATCCAGGAGCACACACATGTGGTTTCAACGGGAGATACGACTCCCCGAACACCGACGGGGGATTCATCTGATCACGGGTCTGATCGAACGGGAGACGCCGGAGCTTGAACGGATCACCACCGGTCTGGCCCACGTTTTTATTCTTCACACATCGGCCTCGCTCGGCATCAACGAGAACGCCGACCCCGATGTCCGCCACGACATCGAGGCCCACATCAACCGGATGGTCCCGGAGAACGCCCCCTACTACCGCCATACGCTGGAGGGAGCGGACGATATGCCGGCTCACATCAAGGCGATGCTCTTCGGTTCGGCCCTGACGATTCCGATCAGCCGTGGCCGGTTCCGGCTGGGGACGTGGCAGGGAATCTATCTCTGCGAGCACCGGAACCGGGGGGGAGAACGGAAGTTGGTAGTGACGTTGTGCGGGGAGTAGAGGGGTCACGAGTCGGAAGCCGGAGGTCACGGGATTGCAGGGGGCAAAAACCTTTGCCCCTCATCGGGAGACGTTGAATGGTTGGGTAGTCGAGAGTCGCGGGATTGTAGAGGGCAAAACCTTTGCCCCTCATCGGGAGACGTTGAATGGTTGGATAGTCGGGAGTCGGGGATCTTTCGAGAAGCAATCGACATGCACATAAACCCCAAGCTGCCTCGACTTTCGACTCTCGACTCATGACCCTCGACTCATGACTTCCAACTCCCGACTCTCTCCCCATCTTTCCTCCCCGTTTCGTATCTTGTCGCCGATCTTTTATACCCCGTCGTGTGAAAAGGTTTTTGCATTTTTCATTTTGAATTCTTCATTGACTGAGAGATTTCGCCTATGAACACCGGACGTCACATTTCGCTGCGCCGCATCGGCCTTCCTCTGCTGATGCTTCTTGCCGGCTCGCTCACCGCCTTCGCTCAGAAGTCGGACGGCAACAAGGTCTACTACGAATCGGGCGAGCTTCACTATGAGTATGGTATGGAGCGTGGAGTTCTCCAGGGAGTAACGAAGGAGTATTTCAAGGACGGGAAAGTCCGTTTCGAGTGGAGCTATCGCGAGGGAGTGCTTCAGGGAACGTCGAAGGAGTATTATCCCGACGGCAAGCTGAAGGGAGAGTGGAACTATGTGGACGGGAAGCTGCAGGGGGCCAGCACGATCTACTACCCGAACGGAGAGAAGAAGTATGTGATGGAGTACGATCAGGGGACAAAGAACGGCTGGACGAGAGAGTACTACGAAAGCGGTCAGGTGAAGAACGAATGGCCCTTCAAGCGGGGTCGCGTCGACGGGACCGTGAAGGGATATACCGAAACGGGAGAGACCGTTGCAGAGTGGAGCTACTCCAACGGCAATTACAACGAGTGAACGTCGTCGGGGAGATCTTCCGACAACTATGAAAGCTTCGGCACTCCGGTCAGAACCGGGGTGCCGTTGTTTTTCAAATAACACCGATTGAAAGAGAATGGAACCGACAACAGAAATGCAACGCGGGGTGGAGAATCCCGAGATCATCGATCTGATCACCTCCGACGCACGGAACGGAGAGGTCGTTCTGCTGATTATCGAACGTCGCCCCTGGGGGAGCGATCCGAAACAGTTGATGCAGTTCGATGAGAAACTGAACCGGTATTTCGCCTATGTTCTGGACGGATTTCTCGGCAGACAGTATCCGCAGTATGCCGGCATGCCGGTCCGCATCCGGATCGACTGCGCCGACGCTCCGACCGACGAGCGGACGCTCCGCTTTCTTGAAGGGGTGGAGATGGTCTGCGAACAGAACGGCATCGGCTTCACGGTGAGGGTCTCCGCAGAGATGTAGGTTCTCCCGTCAGGGATCAGGGGGGGAACTCCCCTCTCTCCTGTTCTTCTCCCCCGGTTCGGCTTTCCTCTTTGCCATCAATTGACGTCAGCAACCATTAACATGTTCCCGGCCGTGTCCAGACAATCAGATTCCTCAGCTCATCCGCTTCTCCGCCTCTGGCGTTATGCCGGAGATTATCGTGGCCGCATCCGGCTTGCGACGCTCTGCTCGGTACTGAACAAGATTTTCGATCTGGCCCCGCCGGTCCTGATCGGCGCAGCAGTCGACATCGTCGTACGGCGTGAAGATTCGATCATCGCCGACTGGGGCATTCCCGATCCGACCGATCAGTTGATCGTGCTGGCGGTTCTCACGTTCATCATCTGGAGTCTTGAGTCGGTCTTCGAATATGCCTTCGCCCGCCTCTGGCGGAATCTTGCCCAGTCGATCCAGCACGACATCCGGCTTGACTCCTATCGTCATGTCCAGCAGATCGAATCGGCCTGGTTCGAGCGGCAGCGCCACGGCTCGCTGATGTCGATCCTGAACGACGACATCAATCAGCTTGAACGCTTTCTGGACAGCGGGGCGAACGATATCATCCAGCTCGGGGTCACGGTTGTCACGATCGGCGGCGCCTTCTTCATCCTTGCGCCGAACGTCGCCTGGATGGCAATGCTTCCGATGCCCTTCATCATCTGGGGATCGATCGCCTTCCAGAAAAAACTGGCCCCCTACTACGCCGACGTCCGGAACAAGGTGGGACATCTCAACAGTCGCCTCTCGAACAACTTCAGCGGCATCACGACGATCAAGAGCTTTACGGCCGAGGAAGTGGAGGCGGAGAAGATCAGAATCGACAGCGAGGCCTACCTGATGAGCAACCGGGCGGCCATCCGGCTGAGCGCCGCCTTCACGCCACTGATCCGGATTGTGATCCTCGTCGGCTTCACCGCCACGATCCTCTTCGGCGGCATTGACGCCCTTAATGGAGAACTGGCCGTGGCCACATACAGCGTTCTGGTCTTCCTGACCCAGCGTTTGCTCTGGCCGCTGACCCGTCTGGGACAAACCCTTGACCTGTACCAGCGGGCAATGGCCTCGACGATCCGCGTGCTGAACCTGCTGGACACGCCGATCGCCATCCGTTCGGGAGAAACTCCCCTGCCGACAAGCGAAGTTGCGGGACGCATTGAACTTGAGAAGATCTCTTTCTCCTATTCCGACCGCGATCCGGTCTTCAACGACTTTTCGCTGACGATTCCGGCCGGAAGGACGCTTGCAGTCGTCGGTTCCACCGGTTCGGGAAAGAGCACGCTGGTGAAGCTGCTGTTGCGCCTCTACGATGTGGATGAAGGGAAGATCATGGTCGACGGAGTTGATATTCGCGATCTGCAACTGAACGATCTGCGCCGGGCGATCGGCCTGGTCAGTCAGGATATTTTTCTCTTCCACGGAACGGTTGCCGAGAATATCCGCTACGGTCGACCGGAGGCGACGGATGAGGAAGTGGTTCGGGCGGCGATGATTGCCGAGGCGGACGAGTTCGTCACGGCGTTGCCGCAGGGCTACGACACGATTGTGGGGGAGCGGGGAGAACGCCTTTCCGGAGGTCAGCGCCAGCGCATCTCGATTGCCCGGGCGGTGCTGAAGGATCCGCCGATCCTGATTCTGGACGAGGCGACTTCAGCAGTCGACAACGAGACCGAGGCGGCCATCCAGCGGTCGCTGGAAAAGATCGCCGTCGACCGAACGACGATCGTGATCGCCCACCGGCTGTCGACGATCAGGAATGCGGACAGAATTATCGTGCTGGAGAACGGAAGGATCGAAGAAGAAGGAAAGCATGAAGAGTTGCTGGAACTGGAGGGGGTCTACGAACGACTCTGGAGCGTGCAGACGGGAGAACGGCACCTTCACGAGGAGCCGACGCCGCGGCATTAGGGGAGAAGCTCGCCGACCAGGCATCATGACAATGCAAAGCCCCGGCGTTGCGGGAACGCCGGGGCTTTGTTGTGTTGATGATCTGACGGTTCTACCGATTGCTTCGTTCTTCGGAAACCGACGGACCGGCCTGCAGCTACTGAACGGACTCTCCGCCACTCCCGACCCTCGACTCCCGACTCTCCAACGCCCGAACCGCCTGCTCCAGCAACTGCTGGGTACGCTCCAGTTCTTCCGTCTTCCGTTGAAGCTCCCGAAGAAGAATTGCCGTGTCACTCTCCGTCTCATCCGTCATCATCCCGTCGTTCGGAGCGGACGGAGCCGTCGGCGTTTGCCAGACGAGGGAGTAGCGTTTGCCGTTGACCGCCTGAATCGTCAGGACGTCGCCGACTGTGCCGGGCGTCAGAGGAAGCACGTACTCGAATGTTCCTGTCTGATCGCCGGCCTGGAACGAGGAGTAATATGTGTTCAGGCCCGGATAGTCGCCGGTCGGATTGTCCGGGATATAGAATCGGAGTTGCCGTGCCGTGTCGTCATTGTTGGCAAGCCACAGGTTGACGTTGCCGAAGACGGCCGTCTTCGCGGCGGCGATCTTCATCTGACGATTGGTCCCCGGATTCTCACCGAGGAACCCGAAGCTCTGATCTCCCTTTAAACTCAGACCGAATCCCCCCGGAATTGCGCTGTAGTCCCCCTCCGCCTTGTTGAAAACTCCGCCCGATACGCTTCCCCCCAATCCGGAGGCACGATTTGCCTGGCCACCCGATGCGGTCGAGTAGACGCCGGAGGCGACGTTGGCAAGTCCGCCGCCGACAGTGGCATATTTTCCCGAGGCCGTGTCGTTTACTCCTCCGGCAACGGTAGCGCCGGTTTCCGACGAGTTGTTGAACCGTCCTCCAGCCACTGTGGAGTATTCATCGGAGGTTGCGTTGGCCTCTCCTCCGGCGATGGTCCCTCCGGTTCCGAAAACAAGATTGTTGATTCCGCCGCCGATCGTCCCTCCGGTTCCGCTTGCTCTGTTGCCGTCTCCTCCGGACACTGTGGTGGAGATGCTCTCGGCCGAGTTATCCTTCCCTCCGCTCACCGTTGCGTTCCAGTTGCGCGCCCGGTTGCGAAGTCCGCCGCCGACGGTCGCCGAGTTGGCCTCGGCCTGATTGCTGAAACCTCCTCCTATCGTCGCCGACTGTCCGGAGGCCGCATTGTTGCTCCCTCCGGAGACCGTGGCGTTCACCCCGGTTGCACTGTTCCCCTTGCCGCCGCCGACGGTCGTGAAGTCGGCCGACACGATGTTCGGCTCGCCGAACGTTCCCCCTCCGGCAACCGTGACTCCCGCATAGAGTCCGGTCAGGCTGTTGCCGTAGAACCCGCCGATGATGTTCGGACTGTTATCGTTCGGCTCCAGACGGAGCACCCGACCCCGTCCGGCGGTCACGTCCTGATCGTGTCCCCCCTCGTCGACATGAATTTCAAAAGGACGATCATCCGAGGTTCCGATAAAGTTTTCATCCGGATCGGTGCCGCCGTTTCCTCCGAGCAGCCACCCGTCGCCGTTCCCCCCGCCGCCGGTTGTCCCGGTATCGCTGGTGATGGTCACCACATTACCGTTTACCGAGAGCCGTGTTCCTCCCCCTCCCTGCAAGACAACCTGGCCGCTCAGGCCGTTCACCGAGCGGACCACTCCGGTTGCCGTGGCAGACAAGGCTTCGGCAACGGCCGCCGTGTCCGACCGTCCGGCACGCCCCGCCGTTGTCGCCCGGGAGGCGTTCAGGGCATAGGGACTTGCCGTCAGGGATGTGCGGGGAGCAAGCTCGTTCCCTTCGTCAATCTTCACTCCAAGCCAGTACTCCCGTCCGAACTCCACGCTCTCCGGTATCGGACCGATGAGAAGGGAAAAAAGTCCGCCGACCACTTCAGCCGCCACCTTCTGTTCATAGACCGGCGCTCCGCCGGTCGACGAGGTGTAGAAGGCCATCGTGAAATCATGCGGACCGTCGCTCAGGGGCGATCCCGTTGCATCGTGAGCGATCCCCTGATAACTGATAACGCGCGGGATCTGCGCCGTGATGTCTGTTGATGCACCGAGCGTAATGAAGAAAAGAAGAGTACCGGCAAGAAGTATCCAGGCTTTTCGCATGTCGTGTTTGTGGTTTGTGATTATTGTTGCGGGGAGGAGGGAAACAGGGGACGATGGGTACGAGGGAGACAAGGGGACCGGGGGAGAGATCGGGAGTCGGTTGCTGAGAACCGTTCCCTGAAAGCTCAACGCCGGATGGTGACGAAGGGGACAGGCGGACAGAAGAGAACGAGGAGAGCCGTTCTCTCTGTTCGTGCCGTCGATCCTTTGAACCGTCATCCATCTCAACTCGCTCTTTCTTTGTTCGGTTGTTTGCAGGGGAGTTGCAAATCCGGCCGTTCGACCATTCCTCTGTTGATCGGCTGTTCAACTGTGCGGCTATGTTATCCCGGCGGCTTTGTACTTCAGGATTCTCCTGAAGTACAAAGCCGCCAATCTCGGGGTCTCCCGCCGTCGGAGTGAATCCGACGGCTACCGAATCATTCGCTGCGGCGGACTTCCATACCCGGACACTCTCACGCTCCCATACCCACGCAATCTCACACTCCTCCGCGTAGGGGCAAAGATTTTTGCCCCCTACTTTTTCTTGTTGCCTGACGAGCCCGGCGGTACGCGACCCTGCATTTCGGCCATCTTCTGTGCCTCCTCCATCTTTGTCGCCAGCCACCCCTTCTTCTTGTTCTTTGCCTGCGCCTTCAACTGTTCCAGCGTCAGTCCGTTCTCCGCCGCCCGACTCCGCATGTAGAAGTGCTGGATGATGGAGAGGACATTATAGGTAAAGTAGTAGAGGTTCAATCCCGAAGGGAAGTGATTGAACGCAATCGTCAGGAAGATCGGCATGATATAGATGAATGCCTTCTGCTTCGGATCGGTGATCATCAGCTTCTGCTGGATGAACAGGGTAGCCCCCATGATCAGGGCAAGGCCGCTCAACTGGTCCCCGATGAGAGGAATACTACCGGGCAAATGGATCAGTGTATCGGGTACCGACAGATCGTGAATCCAGAAGGCGAACTCCGCCTGCCGCAGATCGATGGCGTTCGACAGCGTTGTCCAGAGAGCATAGAGAATCGGCAACTGCAACAGCAGCGGAAGACATCCGCCGACCGGATTGATGCCGTACTCCCGGTAGACCTTCATGGTCTCCATCTGCTGCTTCTGCGGATCGTCCTTGTACTGCTCACGAAGGTCCGCCACCACCGGCTGCACCAGCCTCATCTTCTCCGACGACTTGATCTGCGGAATCGACAGAGGCCAGAGGGCGCCGCGGATCAGGATCGAGAAGACGATGATGACGAGTCCCCAGTTGGAGATAAAGCTGTGGAGCAGACGGAACAGAGGAAGAAGGATATACTCGGCGATCGGTCGGACCATGAACTCCAGAAAGCCGTAGTTGACCATACCGGTCAGGTTATGCTCCTGCGCAAGATCATACTCCAGCGGCCCGAGGAAGAGCGTAAAGGAGGCTTCCGGATTGCCCGCCGGAACCGTCAGACTGAAGTCGTAGGATTCCACCAGACCGTTCGAGTCGGCCTTGGCCGCGTTGCCGGTCAGCGTGGCGGTGGAACTCATGGGCGTCTGCGGCACGAGGGCGGCGGCGAAGTACTTGGTCTTTGTTCCCACCCATTCGATCGAGCCGGTGAAGGACTCCGATTTGTTCGGGACGTCAACTTCGGCATCCAGCTCCTCCAGCTCTTCGTTAATCATCACATAGGCTTTCGCCTGCGACGATTCATCGACCGAGTTGTGTTCCTGGTATTTCAGTCCTCCCTCCCAATCGACCACATATCCCTCGCTCTGCGGAGCGTTGACGTTCAGGCCGACATCGTAATCGTTCCCGTGGAAGACAAAGCGCTTTTCCAGAACCGCCGTGCCTCCGGTTCCGGGAGTCTCATCTGCGGGAGCGGTGGAATCCCCTGCAACTCCGCCGGAGGCCGCAGAGGCAAGCCGGGCGGTGACGACCACCGAGTCGTTCTCGCCGAGCGTGATCGTCCC
>CAMLOB010000139.1 GCA_946481475.1 uncultured Chlorobiota bacterium
CAACAATCGTCGCCAGATGGCGGTGATCTTCTCCGAGGCGCTGAAGCAGATCGGCGTTTCCGCCAATCCCTCGACGCTTGAATGGGCGGTCTTCCTGGAACGGCTCGACAAGCACGAATTCGACGCCTGCATCGGCGGCTGGGTATCCGGCGTGACCGAAGGGGATATGTTCCAGATCTGGCACTCGGAATCGAGCGTCGTCGGGGGATCGAACTACGTCTCCTTCAAGAACCCGCGCGTCGACCAGTTGATCGAGACGATACGGGGAGAGTTCGACTTCCGGAAACGTCTGGTGATGTATCAGGAGATCCAGCGGATCATCAACGATGAGCAGCCCTACAATTTCCTCGTGGCCGAGAAGCGGGTCTGCGGCTACAGCGACCGGTTCCACAACGTCAGCTTCTTTGCTCCGCGCCCCTGCTACAATGCCGGTTGGTGGTGGGTGCCGAAAGGAGAGCAGAAATACGCGGCTCCGTCGGGGAACCAGAGTGTGGCGATGAATTAGGATACATGAGATCGGACCGGAGTCCGATCAAAGATAAACGGGGTCATAAATTCTGTGACCCCGTGCTCTTTGTCGCGGATTCTGTATTTTGGCCCTTTGTAGTCGAAGCTCAACTCAGCGTTAAAGGACTTCCCAAGGCCTATGGGAACATACATCATCAAGCGCATACTTCTGTTCATCCCGACGCTTCTGGCGATTACCATCGTCACGTTCGGCATCAGTCGGCTTGCTCCCGGAGATCCGGTCGATCAGCTTCTCGGTCTGCAGGCCGGAGGGGATCAGCAGGCCGACAAGGAGGCGACCGAGGAGATGCGGGAGCAGATTCGTCACGATCTCGGACTTGACAAACACTGGTTCTTTCAGTACTGGGACTGGACTCTCGGGGTCTTCCGGCTCGACTTCGGCAAGTCCTATACCGATCGCAAGCCGGTCACCGAGAAGATTCTCGAGAGGATCGACGTAACGCTCGGCATGAATATCCTCTCGATTCTTCTGGCCTATCTGATCGCCATCCCCATCGGCATCTATTCGGCGACGCATTCCGGATCGTTCGGCGATCGGTTCTCGAGTACGGCCCTGTTCGCCCTCTATTCGATTCCGACGTTCTGGGCCGGCACGCTTGTGCTGATCTATCTGACCAACAACGATTATCTGATCCAGCTTTTCCCGACCCGGGGACTCCACTCGACGGCCTATGATCCGGAGACGTGGCCCTGGTGGAAGACCTGGCTGGACACCGCGTGGCATCTTGCCGCGCCGGTATTGATTTATACCTACACAAGCTTTGCCTTTATCTCCCGCCAGATGCGGGCCGGAATGATCGAGGTGATCCGGCAGGACTATATCCGGACGGCGAGGGCGAAGGGACTTGCCGAGCGGGTGGTGGTCTACAAACATGCATTGCGGAATTCGCTGATCCCGATCATCACACTTCTTGCCGGATTGTTGCCGGCGCTGATCAGCGGCTCGATCGTCGTGGAGTTGATCTTCTCGATTCCCGGTATGGGGCTCCTCTCCTTCCAGGCGCTGCTTGCCCGCGACTATCCGGTGATCATGGGCGTTCTGACGCTCGGCGCGATCCTGACGATGCTCGGGGTGCTTGTTGCCGACCTGCTCTATTCCGTGGTTGATCCACGTATTGCCTTCTCGAAAAAGAACGCGTAACCGAAAAACGATCAACCCGACATCGACAGATAACCATGGCAACGGATAACAGAGATCAACGCTATCAGGGGCCCTCGGTCGGCGAGGAGAGCGGAGCGTTTCCCCACGAAGGACCGGCCGGTTCGGTTCTGCCGGTGGAAGAGAAGCCCCTGGACGGGAAAGGAAAGAAGGAGAAGAAGCGGAAGGACGACCAGACATACTGGCGCCTGGTGCGGCGACAGTACAGGAAGAATCGTCCCGCCCGGTTCGGGTTGTGGATTATTATTATTCTGGCTCTCGTGGCGATCTTCGCCGACTTCCTGGCAAACAACAAGCCGATCCTCTGTCAGTACAACGGGACGTTCCACGTTCCGGTGATCGAAGAATACTTTGTGGGGATCGGATTGGCGTCGTGGGGAGAGCAGGAGTTTATCGAGGGGAAGTGGAAGGAACTGGAGTATGATTTCGCGATCTGGCCTCCGGTCCCTTACCAGTCGAGCGACAACGATCTGGATAATTCCTTTACCGCTCCTTTCGCCGAGGGAGACCATTCCCATTATCTGGGAACCGATCAGTTGGGACGGGATCTTCTGGCCGGGATTATCCACGGTTCCCGGATTTCTCTTCTGATCGGCATCGTGGCGATGGGAATCGCCACACTTATCGGTCTGCTGTTCGGCTCGCTTGCCGGATATTTCGGCGGATGGGTCGATATTGTCGTCTCGCGACTGATCGAGCTCTTCCTGAATTTTCCGGTCTTCTTCCTCATCATCACGATCGTCGCGTTCTATCAGGACAGCGATCCGGGGGCACTGATTTTCCTGATTATGGCCATCATCGGACTGACCGGCTGGATGGGCATTGCCCGACTTGCCCGCGGTGAGGTCCTGCGTGTGCGGAATATGGAATACGTTACTGCCGCCGACGCGGTCGGATTTTCACCGGCCCGGGTGATCTTCCGCCACGTTCTTCCGAACTCGCTGGCCCCGGTGCTGGTGGCGATCGCCTTCGGTATCGCTTCGGCAATTCTGGTGGAGGCTTCCCTCTCCTTCCTCGGCTTCGGCGTCCCTCCGACCGTCGTCACCTGGGGATCGATGCTGAGCGAGGCCCGGGGGAACGTCTATGCCTGGTGGCTGGCGATCTTCCCCGGCTTCATGATCTTCCTGACCGTTCTGAGCTACAATCTGGTCGGCGACGGCTTGCGGGATGCGACCGATCCGCGTTTGAAGATCTGATTCCGGTCTTCATCCGATTTCCACTACTATTCAGATACAGGGGCGCAAGGTTTTGCGCCCCTGTATTTTTTTGCGCCTTTCTCTCTTTGCGTCTTTGCGTGATTCTTTCCCCGGGAAGAGGGGGCGCAAGGTTTTGCGCTCCTACCGGCCGACTGACACAACTCCTCACTTGCCCCGGTGACCCGATTGTCTTACGTTTGCACCCGTTGGTCGTAACATGACCAACGGGTCATGTTTTGAACTTATCGGACACTTTGTGAAATGATGATCAGCAGAAATGATATTGAGGGCCTCTCCAGGCGGGAGAGGGAGAAGTTGATGCGGAAGAAGGAGATGCTTGCGGCCGCCCGGAAGATCTTTGCCCGTAAAGGCTATGGGGAGACCACTCTCGACGATGTGGCCGAACTGGCCGAGTTCGGCAAGGGGACACTTTACAACTATTTCCCCAACAAGGAAGCCCTCTTTGCCAGCGTTCTGGAAGAGGTCATGCTCGGATTCCGCAATATCGTCGAGGAATCTCTTGGACGGGAGCTTGATTTCGAGGAGAAGTTCCGCAGGCTGATTGAAGAATCGCTCCGCTATGCGTTCAGCAATCCGGAGGGGATCATGCTGATGGCGCGCGAGTCGCAACACCTTCGCGAGAATAACCCTCTGATGCAAATCAAGCTGCAACTTGTCGGAATGCTCGCCGATACCATCGCCGCCGAACAGAAAAGGAACCCGGGAATGCTCGAGGCGGAAGCCGGACAACTGGCTCTGATCCTGATGAATATGATTATGGGACAGTTTATCAACCGGCTGCACCTGCATATCTACAAGGGGGGGGAACAGACCCCTGTCGAGGGAGAGGGAGTCTTCTGCAGCCCGATCACACCGGAGATCATCCAGTCGCTGACCAATCCGGTCCACCTCGAAGAGGACGTGCAACGGGCAACCGACCTGGTCTTTTCTCTCTACTTCTACGGTATTACCGGAACACACAAACAGAACGGAAGCGCAGATCACGATTAATTCCCTTTGAATGATGAACGAACACAGATTCTACAAGTCGGGCGGAGTCATAGCGGTGCTGATAGCCGTGTTTGCGGGGACAGTGCCGGTGCGTGCGCAGAATCCTCAGCCGATTTCACTGGACCAGGCGATTGCGACGGCTCTGGAGAACAATCGTGAGTTGGAGATTGCCCGGCTTGAACTCGATAATGCCGACGCCCAGGTGGATGAGGCGCTCGGGAACGCCTATCCGACGCTTGATCTGAACGCCCGCTATACGCGGAACATCCAGCGTCCGGTCTTTTTCTTTCCGGGGGAGGACGGTATTGTTCGACCGATCGAGATCGGATCGAAGAATGCCCTCTCAGGAGAGCTGACACTTCAGCAGATCGTTTTCAACAGCGCCGTGTTCACCGGTGTCGGGACATCAAAGATCTATGCCCGGATCTCCCGGCAGCAACTCCGCGCGCAGACGGCGGATGTGATTCTGAATGTGAAGCAGGCATACTATGGAGCTCTGGTGGCGCGTGAGGTTCTCAGCGTGAACGAAGCCCTTCTGGCAAACGCCGAGGCCAATTACAGAAACACGAAAGTTCTCTTCGATGCCGGGTTACGGGCCGAGTTCGATGCGATCCGGGCCGAGGTGGCCGTCGCCAATCAGCAACCGCTGGTGGTGCAGGCCCGGAACACCTACGAGGCGGCCCTCGACGGACTGAAGCTGGTGCTTGGATATGATGACATCACGCAGGTGGAACTTGAACCGACCGGTTCCCTTGTCCGCCCCTCCGCTTCCGGCGGGACTGAGCCGACGGTGGATCAGGCGGTGACGGTGATGCTGCAGGAGAACGCCCAGATAGAGGCGCTGCGCCTCTCGACAGATGTGAACAAGGAGCTGATCGAGATCAATCGTTCGGATTATCTGCCGACGCTCTCTCTCTTCGGTACCTACAAGTATGAAGCCCAGGCCGATGCCTTGAGCGATTTCGACTTCCAGCCGACTGCCTATGCCGGTCTGAACCTTTCGCTGAACCTCTACAACGGCGGCAAGACACATGCGAAGATGGAACAGGCGCAGGTCGCTTATGACAAGAGTCGCTACCAGACCGCCCAGGTTGCCGCGGCGTTGAAAACACGGATCGAGGCGACGCTTCGCAGCATCGAATATGCACGACGGCAGATCGGCGCCGGGGACCGGACGATCGAGCAGGCCGAGCGGGCCTACAAGATCGCCACGACCGCCTACAGTGCCGGAACCGGCACCCAGTTGCAGATCAACGATGCCGATCTGGCCCTGGCCCAGGCTCGGCTGAATCAGTTGAGCGCTATCTACGACTACAATGTCGCCGTCGCGGAACTGGAACACCTGCTGGGAGATCATGTGGTACTGAACGAGGATAATGCCGAGTATCGACCCTGAGGTCGATGCCGTACCGAAAAAACGTACAGAAAACTTTTTGACATATCACAAGCGCAACAGAACAATGAAAACCTTCTTGAAACTGATTCCTCTCAGCCTGCTGGCTTCCATGGTTGTTGTGGGATGCATGGGGAACGGAGAAGCCGGTGAAGAGTCGGGGGCCGAAGGAGATTCGGCCGTCGACGCGATGTCCGCAACGGTCGATACCGCGGCCGGAGCCGGAACAATCAACGTGAAGGTGATGACCGTCCAGCCCGAGGCATTCGATGACGTCATCAAGGTTATCGGTACGGTGAAGCCGGCCGAGGATATCATGGTAGCCTCTGAAGAGGGAGGAAAAGTGGAACACTGGATGGTGAGCAAGGGGGCCTTCGTTCGCAAGGGGCAGGCGTTGCTCCGGCTGAACGACGATCTGCTCCAGGCTCAGCTGAAGGCGGCCGAAGCCCAGTTCAACATTGCAAAGGTCAACGCAGAGAAATCGGCCAAGGTCTTTGCCGATGCAGGGGCCGTCAGCGAGGTCTCGGTGACCACCGCACAGTATAATCTGGACGCGGCACAGGCAAACGTCAATCTGCTGAAGACGCGGATTGCGAAGATGACCGTTCACGCACCCGTTGCCGGACGCATCGACGAACGGTTGACGGATATCGGCGAGATGGTGGCTCCGGGGGCGCCGGTTGCCCGGTTGATCCAGACCGGGATCGTGAAGGTGACGGCCGGAGTGCCGGAGCGCTATTCGGCCGGGATGCGGGTCGGGCTTCCGGTGACCATGCGGTTTGATGCCCTGGGGGGGCGTCAGGTGGAAGGACGGATTACCTATATCGGTGCGACGATCAGTCAGAGCGACCGGACGATGCCGATCGAGGTTCAGTTGTCGAACGCAGGGGGCAACTACAAGCCGGAGATGGTGGCCGAGTTGAGTGTGCTGAAGGAACGTTACCGCAACAGCGTGGTGATTCCCCGAACCGCTCTGGTCCGTACGGAGAACGGCTGGCAGGTCTATCTGGCCGTACCGGATGCTTCGGGAGAGGGACATGTGGTGGAGGCACGCCCGGTGACGATCGGTCCGTCGGATCAGGGACAGGTTGTGATCACCGACGGACTGAAGGTGGGCGAACAGCTTATCACCGTCGGACAGAACAAGGTCAACCCGGGTGAGCATGTCACGTTTGACGAAAACTGAGCCGTACTGCATTTGAAGAATCAGAACATATCAGGGGACCGGGAGGGCCGCGGGCCGACCGATTCGTTATCGGTTACGTTCGCAGTCGATCATTCCCCGCTATAACTACTTATCTATCATGAGCAGCAACAACAAGGGTATCTCGAACGGTCATGTCGACCAGTCCGCTATGCGGCCCCCGGAGGAGAACCCGCAGCATGTGCATAAAGAGTTCGGGTTGACTTCTCTTTCGGTCAACAACCGGATTGCCATCTATGTGCTGACGGCGATCATTGCCATCATGGGGATCGTCAGCTATCTGAATCTGCCCAAGGAGGCCGCTCCGGAAGTGGTCATCCCGATGGCCTTCGTCTCCACGCCGTACTTCGGCGTCTCTCCTTCGGATATCGAGAGTCAGGTGACCCGTCCGATCGAGAAGGAGCTGAAAGGACTCAGCGGCGTGAAGAAAATCACATCACAGTCGATGGAGGGGTACAGCGCGATCACCATCGAGTTCGATCCGGACGTCAAGCTGGAGGAGGCGCTGCAGAAGGTCCGCGATCGTGTCGATCTGGCAAAGAAGGATTTGCCGGACGATGCCGAGGAGCCTCGTGTGGTGGAAATCAATACGGCCGAGTTCCCGATTCTCTTTGTCAATATCTCCGGCAAGTATTCTCTGGTGAAGCTGAAGGAGATTGCCGAGGATGTCAAGGACCGGCTTGAGGCCTTCCCCGAGGTGCTGGAGGTGGATCTCTCCGGCGGACTGGAACGGGAGGTGCAGGTGAATGTTGATCTGGCGAAAGTCAAGTACTACAACATCTCCCTTCAGGATGTGATCAACGCCGTGCGGAACGAGAACACGACGATTCCGGGGGGAACGGTGGATGTGGAGAACATGAAGTTCCTTGCGCGTGTTCCGGGCGAGTTCAGCGATCCGCAGGAGGTGTTGGATATTGTGGTGAAGACGCCGGTGGGGGGAGGTCCGATTTACGTGCGGGACGTTGCCGATGTCGACTTCGGTTTCAAGGAGCGTTCTACCTATGCCCGTCTGGATCGCGATCAGGTGATTACCCTGGCGGTGAAGAAGCGGGCCGGGTCGAACATCCTGAACCTGTCGGACAAGGTGAATGAGGAGGTTGCCCGTCTGGAGGCGAGCGGTACGCTCCCGCCGACGACCGAGGTGACGATCACCAACAACCAGTCCGACACGATTCGCGATATGGTCTCCAGTCTGGAGAACAACATCATCTTCGGACTGATCCTTGTCGTCGGCGTTCTTCTCTTCTTTATGGGCGTGCGGAACGCAACGCTTGTCGGTGTGGCGGTTCCGCTTTCGATGCTCCTGTCGTTCATTATTCTCTCGCTGGTCGGGACGACGATGAACATGATCGTTCTCTTCTCTCTGATCCTGGCGCTCGGCATGCTTGTCGACAACGCAATTGTGGTGGTTGAGAACATCTACCGTTATGTGAGCGAGGAGGGGTACGACAAGGTAAAGGCGGCGAAGCTGGCAACCGGAGAGGTGGCGGTTCCGATCATCACCTCGACGGCCACAACGCTCTTCGCCTTTCTGCCGATGGCCTTCTGGCCCGGCATCATCGGTGACTTCATGAAGTATCTGCCGATCACGCTGATCGTGACGCTCGGTTCTTCACTGTTCGTGGCACTGGTCATCAACCCGACTCTCTCCAGCCGGATCATGCGGCTTGACGGAGAGAAGGGGCAGAAGCTGTCGACGTTGGGGAAGGTTCTTGTCGGAGGTGTCGTGCTTCTTGCAGCAGGCCTTGCGGCGATGTCGAACCTTGTGACCTTCGGCGTCTTCACTGTCGGCATCCTGCTCTTTATCCTGTTTAACCGAATTTTCTTCACGCCGGTCGGCAGGTGGATCCGGGATACCGGATTCCCGGCAATGCAGCGTGCGTATCGGTCGACGTTGACCTGGGCACTGGGACGGTCGCGTGTGTGGGGATTCCTTGAGCGATTTTCGGATAGGCTTTGGA
>CAMLOB010000140.1 GCA_946481475.1 uncultured Chlorobiota bacterium
GGAAGTAGAACTGCGGACGGTAGTTGTTGAAGAACGGCGTGTGACGGCCACCCTCATCCTTCGAGAGGACGTAGATCTGGGCGTTGAACTTCGTGTGCGGAGTCACCGAACCGGCCTTGCAGAGAACCATGCCCCGCTCCAGCTCGTCCTTGTCGACGCCGCGCAGAAGCAGACCGACGTTGTCGCCCGCCTGGCCTGAATCAAGAAGCTTGCGGAACATCTCGATACCGGTGACGACCGTCTTGCGGTTGGCGCCGAGACCGATGATCTCCACTTCCTCGTTCAGGTTGATGATACCGCGCTCGATACGTCCGGTGCCGACGGTACCGCGACCCGAGATCGAGAAGACGTCCTCGATCGGCATCAGGAACGGCTTCTCCGTGTCGCGCTCCGGCGTCGGGATATAGGTATCGACGGCCTCCATCAGATCCCAGATGCACTGATAGCGCGGATCGTCCACCGGTGCATCAGTCATTGCGGCCTCCAGGGCCTGCAGCGCCGATCCCTTGACGATCGGAATGTCGTCGCCCGGGAACTCGTAGCGCGAAAGCAGCTCGCGAACCTCAAGCTCGACAAGCTCCAGAAGCTCCGGATCGGCGATGTCGACCTTGTTCATGAAGACAACGATACGGGGCACACCGACCTGACGTGCAAGGAGAATGTGCTCCTTGGTCTGCGGCATCGGACCGTCGGTGGCGGCAACGACGAGAATCGCACCGTCCATCTGCGCGGCACCCGTAATCATGTTCTTGACGTAGTCGGCGTGACCCGGACAGTCGACGTGAGCATAGTGACGGTTTTCCGTCTGGTACTCGACGTGTGCCGTCGCGATGGTGATACCGCGGGCCTTCTCCTCCGGAGCGTTGTCGATCGAGTCGAACGAGCGCTGTTCGCCGCCGAACTTCTTGGCCAGAGCCGTGGCGATGGCGGCCGTCAGGGTCGTTTTGCCGTGATCGACGTGACCGATCGTTCCGACGTTCACGTGCGGTTTACTGCGATCAAATTTCTCTTTTGCCATTCCTGATGTCTCCTGTTCAGGTTATTAGTGAAACGGTGTTTTTAAAACGTGTTCATCCTTGCTGCGGGGCTCAGGCAGTAACCGCCTTCCCTTTCCCGCTCTTTTCGATAATCTCCTCCATGATCGACTTCGGCACCTCATCGTAGTGATCGAAGGTCATGGTGAAAATCGCCCGTCCCTGCGTCATCGAACGCAGACGCGTGGCATAACCGAACATCTCCGAAAGCGGAACCATTGCGGTGATCACCTGTGCGTCGGAGCGGTTGGCCATGCCTCCCACTTTTCCGCGACGACTGGAAAGATCACCCATCACATCTCCCATGTACTCGTCGGGCGTCACCACCTCGACGGCCATGACCGGCTCCAGAAGGGCCGGATTCGACTTCCGCATCGCCTCCTTGAAGCACATCGAAGCGGCGATCTTGAAAGCCATTTCCGAGGAATCGACATCGTGGTACGACCCGAAGTGGAGCCGGGCCTTGACGTCGACCACCGGAAACCCGGCGACGACGCCGTTCTGCATCGCCTCGGAAACTCCCTGCTCGATCGCCTTGAAATATTCCTTCGGAATAACGCCGCCGACGATCTCGCTCAGGAATTCGAAGCCCTTCCCCGGTTCGTTCGGGATAAACTCGATGGTGACGTGACCATACTGTCCCTTACCGCCGGTCTGGCGGACGAATTTCGTATCCTGATCGATCGTGTTGCGGAAGGTCTCGCGATAGGCAACCTGCGGCTGACCGATATTCGCATCGACGTTGAACTCCCGCCTGATACGGTCGACGATGATATCCAGGTGAAGCTCACCCATTCCGGCGATAATCGTCTGGCCGGTCTCCGAGTTGACCTTGACCCGGAAGGTCGGATCCTCTTCCGAGAGTTTGATAAGGGCATCGCCGAGACGGTCCTGATCTCCCTTGGTCTTCGGCTCGATCGACTGTTCGATCACCGGCTCGGGGAACTCCATCTTCTCCAGAACAATCGGCTTCTTCTCGCCCGAGAGCGTATCTCCGGTCCGCGTATCCTTCAGACCGACAACCGCGACAATGTCGCCGGTATAGGCCTCATCGATATCCTCGCGATGGTTGGCGTGCATCCGGAGCAGACGGCCGATACGTTCCTTCTTGCCGCTGATCGTGTTCAGCGCATAGGAACCGGCCTTCAGCGTTCCGGAGTAGATGCGGGCGAACGTCAGCTTGCCCACGAACTTGTCGGCGATGATCTTGAAGGCCAGCGCCGAGAACTCCTCGGAGTCGGAGACTTCCCGCTCCACGTGATGTCCGTCCTCGTAGTCGTGCCCCGGCGTCGGACCGATATCGGTCGGCGAAGGCATGAACTCGATGACCGAGTCGAGCAACTGCTGCACACCTTTGTTCTTGAAAGCGCTTCCGAGCATGACCGGAATGATCCGGACCTCAAGCGTTGCCTGGCGCAGCACCCGCTTGATCTCGTCGGCTGAAATCTCCTCTCCTTCAAGATACTTCTCCAGAAGGGTATCGTCAACCTCGGCGACCGCCTCAAGCATCTTCGTTCTGTACTCGCGGGCCTGCTCCTCCATATCGTGCGGAATATCGATCGTATCCCACTGCGCGCCGAGCGAGGAGTCGTCGAAGATATAGGCCTTGTCCTCGATCAGGTCGATAATCCCCTTGAACATCTCTCCCTGGCCGACCGGAAGCTGGACCGGAACGGCATTTGCGCCGAGGCGATCCTTCATCATCTCAATCACGTTCAGGAAGTCCGCACCGACGCGGTCCATCTTGTTGACGAAGGCGATGCGGGGAACGCGATACTTGTCGGCCTGGCGCCAGACCGTCTCCGACTGCGGCTCGACGCCGCCGACCGAGCAGAACAGAGCAACGGCACCGTCGAGAACACGCAGCGAGCGCTCTACCTCAACGGTGAAGTCGACGTGTCCCGGCGTGTCGATGATGTTGACGCGATGCTCCTGGAACTGGCTCTGGCTTCCTTTCCAGAAGCACGTGGTAGCGGCCGAGGTAATCGTAATGCCCCGTTCCTGCTCCTGTTCCATATAATCCATCGTCGCCGCACCTTCGTGTACCTCACCCATGCGATGAAGAACGCCGGTGTAGTACAGAATACGTTCGGTGGTGGTTGTCTTGCCGGCATCGATATGCGCCATGATGCCGATATTGCGAACCCTCTCAAGAGGATATTTGCGAGGCATTGTGATTACCCAATCTGGTTATGTGAAACTATACTTATCCTGAACCTGTGCAAAAGAGCATTCCCACCTTCCCGCGACTCTTGCGCGGAAAGGATGGAACGCTTTCAATCATAAAGCCGAATGTCTTCTTACCAGCGGAAGTGGGAAAAGGCTTTGTTGGCGTCGGCCATGCGGTGCGTCTCCTCACGCTTCTTGACGGCCGACCCTTCGCCGTTGGCCGCGGCGATCAGTTCGCCGGCCAGCTTGGCGGTCATTCCCTTTTCACGACGGTCACGCGCATAGCGGATGATCCAGCGAATACCGAGCGCCGTCCGCCTGTCCGGACGAACTTCGGTCGGAATCTGGTAGGTGGCACCCCCCACGCGGCGGGAACGCACTTCGACGGCCGGGGAAACGTTTGCGAGGGCCTTGCGGAACACCTCGATCGGTTCTTCTCCCGTCCGGTTGCCGACGACCTCCAGAGCGTTGTACAGGATCGAGCGTGCGATGCTCTTCTTCCCCTGCCACATCAGGTTATTGATAAAGCGCTCGACGGTCACGTCGTTGAACTTCGGATCAGGATTGATGCGCCGTTTCTCAGCCCGTTTCTTTCTCATGTCTCTTTGATGATTCTGAAAAACCGGGCGCGGCGTCCGAAAAAATCTGTACGCCGCGCCAGTTGGTAAATTGTTATCGTATCGTTGACGGATGCTGTCGTATCGGCCTCTGTGACCATTCTCCCGCTATTTGTCTCGGAAGACCGGCAGAGGCATTCTTCATCCACTGAATTATTTCTTCGGCCGCTTCGTGCCGTACTTCGAACGCCCCTGCTTGCGATCCTCGACCCCCTGCGTGTCGAGCGTACCGCGAACGATATGGTAGCGAACACCCGGAAGATCCTTCACACGACCTCCGCGGATCAGCACGATCGAGTGCTCCTGGAGGTTGTGTCCCTCCCCCGGAATGTAGGCCGTCACCTCGATCCCGTTGGTCAGGCGAACACGGGCCACCTTCCGCAGAGCCGAGTTCGGCTTCTTCGGCGTGGTAGTGTAGACGCGCGTACAGACCCCGCGACGCTGCGGACAGCTCTCCAGGGCCGGCGAGTCACTCTTTGATCTTTTCAGGCTGCGTCCTTTGCGGACAAGTTGGTTGATAGTAGGCACGTTTTCAAGCCATTTTCGTTTTCATAAACAACAATAGTAGAAAGTTCGCTCCGGCAAACCGGAACGAAAAGCCTGCAAATATAGGGAGTAGCCGACTTCTATATCAAGAAAAGGGGGTCACCTTATCATTACCGTTTGTTAGCGTCACCAGCATCCGGGGGGATATCCCCCTCGGACGGAGGGGCCTGCGGAGCAACCCGTTCGACGGTCGGGACGGCGTAGCCTTCGGGCGAACGGGTTTTTCTGTAGCCTCCGTTCTCCCACCGAAAATACTCGACACTCGGTTGTCCGTCACGCTGACGGGCAACGACAACGGCAATGGTATCAATCTTCAGAAGCTGATAGCCGCCGCGATAGTGATCCCACATCTGGGGCGTCATCGCCGCATATCGGTAGAACACATCCCGCATATCAGTTACCCCTTCAAGACTTCTCCACTTCGCCTGTTCGGCCGAATCCAGCCGGTCGAGCTGCGCCCGGCTGACCTCGACGAAAATCTGCCAGTTCGACTTTGCGGAGCTGTCCATCAGGTCATACATCAAACCGAAATCCCCCTTTTCAGCCGCTGCAACAAGCGTCGCATAGGCTTCCTGCGGCGTTGACGAAGGAATTGTCGACACCCCTTCACCCGCCTGATCGGCACAGCCGGTTATCCCCCCCGAGATCGAAAGGACGGAAAGCATAACCGAAAAAAAATGAACGACCTTGCTTCTTTTCATTGGTGTTGTGATTCTGAACATGCATTTTCGTGCCGGGGTTCAAAAATACGATTCGCCGAGACCGATCCGGTGATCCCGGGAGAAGTCGACGCATCCTGTTACCTCTCCAGGAACGGGACAGGTTGTGAAAACGAGGCCGACCGGTAACGTGATCTGATGGAACCCGGCACCGAGAGAGCCGGACAAACGCATGCCGACAAAGAGAAGAAAAATTATCGTGACCCGCAAAGCGGCCGAAATCAATGGCCAGCGTGTGGTCTATACCGTCCGCCGACATCCCCGGGCAAAATATCTTCGTCTGCAGGTCAATCCGTTCGACGGCGTGGTGGTGACGATGCCGGCACGCCTTCCGCTCTATGTGAGCACCGACAAGTTCGTCCGGGAACATGGCGACTGGATTCTGGCGAAACTGCAGGAATACGGCAGGAAGAGTGCGTGGGACTCCAGAGGGGAGGCGACGCTCCGGAGTGGCGAGAGCATCCGGTTCCGAGGGAGGAACTACCGACTGATGGTCGAACGCCTCGCGGTGTCGGCTCCGCACGTTGTGCTGAACCAGCAGGTCGGCGTTATTTCGGTCTATCTCCCCCGCTCGTCGGAATTCCAGCTTCACCCCGTACTGAAGCAATGGCTTGCAAAGCAGGCGGCCGAGCAGATCAAATCGGTTGCGCTTGAAGAGGCGGCCCGCATGGGAGTCCGTTTCCGCAGGATCTCCATTCGCGAGCAACGGACAAAGTGGGGAAGCTGCACGGAGGAGGGTAATCTTTCATTCAACTGGCGCCTGATTCTCTTCCCCCCCCGCGTCCTCCGCTACGTCGTCATCCACGAACTCTGCCATCTCCGCCACTTCGACCACTCCATCCGGTTCTGGCGGATGGTCGCCCGCTACATGCCGGAATACCGCTCCGCCGTCGACTGGCTGAAGAAGGAGGGATTGAATGCACGGAATCTGGTGGTGGAACTGTAGACCGGACGCATCCGGTCCCTTCGGCAACCAGCTCATGAGAACAAACGCAGACCGGCCTTCAGGATCTCCCGAAAGCCGGTCCGTCGTATTCAGCTTCTGCCTGGCGAAGCGCTGTTCCTCGTGATTCCCCTCTACCGGACAATGTCCAGAACTCCGCGCCGGGAAGTCCGCTCGCCGGTCAGCCGGATGAAGTACCGACCGGGAGGAAGTCCGCTGAGAGGAACATTGATGCGGTTTGTTCCGGCTTCCAGATGCCGGGCGGGCATCTCCAGCACGACCTCACCGAGGATATTGACGATCTGAAGATCAACCCGCTCTGCAGAGGATGCGACCACAACAATCGCCGCGGCTCCGTTTGCCGGATTCGGCACGACCGAGATTCCGGACTCTCCACCACTTCGGTCGTCAACGCTGCTAATTCCCGTCGGTGCCCGGTAGCCGTCGACCGGAGCGGCCACGGTATCTCCGTCAAGCTGCACAACGGTCTCCACCATCCGCCACGTCCCGTCTTTCGCCGGACGTGGGGAACGATACCAGACGTTGCAGCATCCCTTCTCGAAGAGTCGTTCGGCAATGCTGTTGAAGACCGAGTCGATGGCCGAGGCGTCGCGAACGCTGAAGTAAGCCCCGCCGGTTTCGCGGGCAAGGGCACGGAGCGAATCATCTTTATCCAGAAGCAACCCGACGGCGAATACCGGGACATCAATTCGTTTTGCGTGGGCGATCACATCGCCGATCCTCTCGATGTTCGAGATGTTGTCCTCACCGTCGCTCAGAACGACGACCGCCTTGCGGTAGGAATCGGGGCGCCCTTCAATATCGGTCAGTGCCCGATCGACCGCATCGTTCATGGCGGTATAGCCTTCCGGCACAAGCCGGTCGATCGCCCCCCGCATCGCCGCCCGGTTGTTCGTCCAGGCCTGATCGAGCGTCGGCCAGTTGGCAAAGGAATAGACGGCAGCTTCGTCGGCATCGGTCAGACGGTCGACGAACTTCCGTCCGGCAATCTTCACCTCCTCCATTCTTGTCGAACTGCCCCAGGGTTCATCCATACTGCCGCTCCGGTCAAAGACCATGGCGACCGAAACCGGACGGACCCGTTCTGAGCAGTCGACCGAATCGACGGTGACCGGAAGGCCGTTCTCGTGAAGTTGAAGGTTGTCGGCGAAGCCATCGATCTGCACTGAGTCCTGCAACACCCGCATCGAGAGGCGGACGACCGGGAACTGTGAGGAATCGACGGCACAGATTTCTATTTCGGTCAGAGGAAGTTCTTCAACAAGGACATAGAGAAAACCGCTGTTGTTGTCGTGCGCATCCCGTTTGACGAGGCCACGGAAGTTCCAGTCGACAATTGCTGTAGTTACCGGATTTCCGTCCCCCTGAATAATCATCGAGTAGCGGTGATTGACCGAGTCGATCGGGAAATCCGGCATCGGCTTGTCGTTAACCCGCAGGCCGTGCGAGTCGAACATTTTCGGATCGCCGACATAGATCGGATAGCCGTCGAAGATGCGCCACTCGGGTTTTGCCCACTCCTCATCCGGGAAGGAATAGATCCAGACCGGATCGACGCTGCTGTTGACGGTATCCTCCCACATCGAATAGGTTCCCCAGGCGGTAATCCTGTAGCGATGCCGTGATGATGTCGGATCAGGGGTGGCGAGCGTGTCGGCACTTCGGGAATCGAGCGTAAAGAGATGGGGAAAACGGCGTTGGGCGGAGAGTTCGGGAAGAGTGAACAGAAGCAGGAACAGACCGGCAATAATCAGGGTCGGTCCTCCGGATCGCATCGTCGGTAACATCTTCATGATAGCTCCTCAAGGGTTGAAATCAGCAGTTCAGCATACATGCCGCCGACTGACATTCGAGAGCGGAATCCGTTTCACGCACTCTCACCGACAAGAATCTTTCGCTCCAGATAGTTCGGCAGCATTTCCCGCCACGTCGGCCAGTCGTGTCCCCACTCGGCACTCCAGATCTCGATGTTGTGGGGAATGTTTTTCATACCGAGCAGATCGCTGATCGCCTGCGTTGCACTCGGATCTTCGTAGGGACCGGAACCGGTGAGGAAATGGATCTGGTCTTTTGAACGCAACTGTGCAAGAATCCGCGCATCGGTCAGGTTCGGCAGATAATCCATAGGAGAGTTGAAGTAGACATCTTCGTCCCAGTAACCGTTGGTATACTTCTTCAGATCGTAGATGCCGCTCATGCCGATCACGCCGTCGAAGAGATCCGGGCGACGGAAGAGAACGTTGGCCGCATGGTAGGCGCCGAGCGATACCCCGGTGGTCAACGTCAGCGTCCTGCCTCCGGTGGCATTATATATATAGGGGACGACTTCATCCTCGATATACCGATTATACTGCTGATGCCGGACGGCTTTCTGTCG
>CAMLOB010000141.1 GCA_946481475.1 uncultured Chlorobiota bacterium
GTCGATCGTCTCTCCCGAGGTGTTCGTCAGCCTGAACGTCCAGTCAACCCGGTTCTCTCCCCCCGGCGTCAGGCGCTTTTCGATTTCGTTCAGCGTGAAGCATTCCGGTTCTTCTTCAACGTCGCAGAAGACATCGAGTTCATGGGAGATGGAACAGGTATTCCCTTCTTCAAAAAATGCGACGGCTGCGATGGAAAGGACTTCGTTGTGGACGACTCCGGGACCGGTTACCGTCAGACTTACCGGGCTTCCCGCACCGGGAGGAAGCGGCTGCGGGAAGCGGATAACTGTCGGGGAGATCGTCACGTTCATATTGTTGCTTGACTGAACTGCAGTGATCAGCAGGGAGTCGAGGTTCCGGTTCGATGTGTTGCTTACCCGGAAGTTCCAGCGGATCCCTGCCGGTGCCGTCGGCGATGTCATGCAGATCACTTCCTCCTCGATGAACTCTGCGCACCCGGCAAAGTCCGGTCGGCAATCGGGGAGAACCACGCTCACCGTGTCGTCGCAGAAGACTTCGGTCGGAGATGATCCCGCAAGCGTCAGCCTGACGATCACGTTCAGTCCGGCGACGGCGGCCGGACCGCTGATCGGAACCGGACCGACGGCGATCGACTCTCCCGGTCCGACCTCTGTTCCGAGATCGATCCATCCGGTTCCGGCCGCCACCTGCGGCGTCAGGGATCCTGCGTTGATCCACCGGATCGATCTGTCGCTCTCGTTGTGGAACGTGAACCGGAAACCGAACGCCTTGACTCCGCTGACTTCCGGTAGACAGGAGATCGATGAGTCGCTGATGCTGAAACAGCCCCACGAACATTCCGGCGTCTCCATCTCGAACGTACTCCGGCAGGTATCCCCCTCATCGTTGGTCAGAGTTGCCGTAAAGGTGATAACCTTTCCTTGAAGATCGGGCGGAACGATAACCCCGGTCGTCTGCGACGTGATGTCGTCCATATCCAGTTCCTCGAAGTCGAAGCGGTCGGTGACGAACTCCACCTGATCGCTTGAAAACGTCAAACCGGTGGCGAGGAAGTTCGAGAGATTCTTATAGGTGAAGCTGTAGACGTAATGCGAATCGGTCTCGCCGCAGGTGATCCGCTCCTCCTCGATCCCGATACATCCTTCCGGTCGGCAGGAGGGAAGAGCGATCGTCAGCGTGTCGTCGCAGCAGCGGCCGCCGTTGCAGAGACTCACCCGGACCGTGACGACGGTTCCCGGAACCGCACCGACGCCGTCGAGCGTGAAGTCGACCTCGCGGAGCGTGTCTCCTTCGATGAGAGCGCTTGAAAGTTCGCGATATGTCGGGGAGACCGAAACGGTTCCGGGGGAGATGACCGAGAAACGGAGATCGGTTCCGGGGACCGGAAGGTTCCCTTCGTTGATCAGATCGAACCGGTAGATATAGTTCGTCCCCCTCGGTCCTTCATTACACAGAACGGTATCGTTGATGAAGCTGAGGCAATCGGTGTTGCAGGAGGGGAGCACCACCGTGACCGTATCGGAGCAGGAGCCGGCGGTGCGGGAGGACCCGTTGGCGATCCTTACCAGAATCTTTACCGTGGTCCCGGCGGTTGCTCCGTTACCGGTAATCGCCAGAGGCGTTCGGATCGTATCCGGAACCGGTGCCGGCGGATCGATCGTCCGTGACCCGGGCGTCACCGCAACGTTGGCCGGGGAGACGATCGTGTACTCCACCAGTGCTGTCACCATATCAAGGTTGTTCAGAAGGCCGAGGTCCAGCGTATATCCGGTTCCACCTTCCGGCGTGCCGCATGTGACCGATGCGGTTGTTACCGTAAAACAACTCTGCCCCATCACCTCGGTCCCGCCCGCCAGAACAAGCAGGAAGGCCAGAACCAATGCTCCCCGAAGGATACCGTACAAAGACTTCATGATCGATTGCTCTTTCTTTATCAATGACTGTGAATTTATTATCCGGTGAGGGCAAAGATTTTGCCCCCTGCGATTCCGGATTCCCGCACCCTTTCTCTACGAACTCTATACACTCTTCTCTCTATGAACTCCAGGGGGATGGTGATTCCTGTAGGAGGACAAAGGTTTTTACTCCCTGTGATCCCGCACTCATACACCCACTCACTCTCACACTCTACCATACCTCGAAGACCATCTGCGCCCGATCCCCGCTCTCGGTCCCCTCTGCCGATACGGTTGCCACCGAATAGAGATAGGTTTTCCCCTTCACCGCCGACGGATCGGTGAATGTGGTGCCGGAGATGACGCCGTTCGATACCCGCTCTTCCTTCTCCCGTCCGGTCTTGCGGTAGATCACGTATCCGGTCACCCGCCGGTCGAACGGTGCGCTCCATGCCAGCTTTACGCCGCGGTCTGCTGTGGTGACCATCAGGTTGGCGGGGGAGAGGAGGGGATAGGAGGCTCGCTCCAGCGACAGGGTCTGCGTCGGTTCGCTTTCAAGACCCCGGTCGTTGACCGAGCGGATCGTGTAGACGTACTCCACATCCTGCCGGGCGGTCGAGTCGGTGAAGCGTCCGTAAGGGGCCGGAACCGGTTCGCCGTTCAGGCGTTCCCACCGTCCGGACGATTCCGGGGCGGGGGAGCGGTAGATGTTCACGCCGACGATCGTGTTGTCCCCCAGTCCGCTCCAGAAAATCCGGTTGCCGTAGCTTTCGGAATAGCCGTGGAACGTTTGCGGCGGCAGCGGAAGCTCCGGAAGCATCGGGCGTGCGGCCGTCGGAATCGAGAAGCGGCTGAGCGATCCGGACAGGTTGATCCCCTGCACCAGATACCAGTAGGTTCCTTTCGACGACAGACTGCTTCCTGTGTCCTGAAACGTCGTCGTCTCTTTGTCAAGCAGCGGGGAGACCTGCACAAGTTCTCCGTCGAGGTGTTCGGCCCGGTAGACGTAGTATCCCTGCAGATCCTCCTCCTCGTTCCTCTCCCAACTGATCAGCACCCCCTTCTCGTTGCCGACCGCCTCGACGTACTGCGGCGGGAGGGGGGGACGGAAGTTCCGGTAGTAGCCGATCTGATAGGCCGATTCCTCCGAACGGTTTCCGGCCCGGTCGACGGCGACCACCCGGTAGAAGTACTGCCGGTTCGCCCCGGCCTTCCGGTCTTCGTAGATCGTGTCGGTTGCCGGCACGATACCGTCGTTGATCTGCACAAACGGGGAGTCGGGATTCGTGCTCCGGTAGATGTGGTATCCGGCAATGTCCCCTTCCTGCGGTCGCACCCAACTGACCAGGATGCCGAGGGCGGAGGACTCGGTCTGCAGCGGACCGGGAGCCTGCGGCGGTACCGCATCTCCCGACGCTCCCGGTACGATCCGGCGGCGACTCTCGTTGCCGACCAGATCGCACGAAACGACCGCGTACCAGTAGACGTGCCCGTCGATCAGCCCGGTGTCGATGAAGGATCCTTCGGCCGGTTCGGTCGAGGAGGGGTCGCCGATCAGGATGATCGGACGAAGGTTAAGCCGCATATACCGTCCGGTCGAATCGACGCTCCGGTAGACATGGTAGCCGAATGCTCCCCGGTCCTCCGGGTTTGCCTTCCAGGTGATCTCTGCCCTCCCCTCGGTCCCGAGAACCTGCACGTCATTCGGCCCCAGTCCCGCAAAATCGGGTGACCCGTAGATGACGCGTGCTGTCTCGCCCCGCACCGATTCTCTTCCCTCGGCGTCGACAAGGAGGACATGGTATTCATACGATACCCCTTCCCGCACCTCCCGGTCGCGGTAGAGAAGACCAAGTTTTTCCTGCAGCCGGGTGTCGAAGATCGTCATCTTCAATGCCTTCGGTTCGTTGGCCTCGAACATCTTCCAGACCTCTTCGCGACTTGAGAGCCGCAGCGAGAGTGCGACCAGATCGAGTTCGTGTGCGAAGGTCCGCTCGGCATCTTTCAGATCACCGGGACGGGAGACCGGACGGTCGTTGAGCTTCCGGAATTCCGTCTCTCCTTCGGCCTTCCGGTAGACATTGCAGCCGATCCATCCCCGGGGTCCGAGAGGAGCCTCCGGGTGGAGCAGAGCGTTTGTGCCGAAGAAGATCACGTTCCCGTCGGGAGAGGAGAAGGCGCGCGGGTTCAGACTCTCCTGTGCTGTGAGGGAGACCGCGAGAATTCCCGTCAGAAGGAGAGCGAGCGTTCCGGATCGAAAGAAAATGGATCGTGTCATGATGCTTGTGCGCGAGGCCGTTGTTTCGTTTGCGTGTTCAATCCTGTTCAATTCACCTGTATTCAATCTATTGCCGGACGATTACGGATTCCGATGGAGGGGACTACAGAGAGAAGGAATCGTGATAACGGCAGGGGCAGGGACGAAAAATTTTCATCCCTGCCCCCCGAATCATCTCCCCTTATTCATCACATCCCACCTGGAAATCGACATCCCAGCCGGTTGTGCCGGTGTAGTTCGCGTGGAAGTGGATGCAGGGACAGAACATGCAGAGGTCGTCGCAACTGCTGTTGGCGTCGCAGGGCCAGACCCAGGCTTTGCCCTTCAGGTCGGCGTTTGCGGCGAAGGCGAGCGTGCTGTTCTTGTACTGAATGGCCGCCTGTGCCTCCACCGAGACGCTGAATCCGACGATCCAGACATCGAGAGCCGCGCTCCCCTTCATTCTGATGCCGCCGGCCAGATCGCCGTTCCAGTTGAAGGCGCCGAAGAGATAGTAGCCGATCTCCAGATGGAACATGTCCCCGTCCTTGCCGATCTTCGGCCAGAGGGTCGAGGCGTCGAAGTGGAGTCCGTTCAGCACCTCGTTGTCCGGATGGAACATCACCGGGAAGGTGTGGGCGAATCCCGGATAGTTCTTGCCGACGTAGACCTGGGTGTTCACCTGCATCACCTTCAGGAAGTCGAACGTCGCCCCACCGCCGACAAACCAGTACTGTCCGCTCTTGACCTCGAAGTTGACGAAGCCGACGATCTTCACCGCCTTCTTGTCGATGCCGAACTGGACCGAACCGGCGAAGCGTTTGGCCGGGATGTCGATCGTCAGATGTCCCTCACCGACCTGCACGCCCATTGTCTTCAGCCAGGCATCCCCCTGGATGATCGGACCGTTCGGCGTCGTCTCCACGGTCACCTTCACCGTCAGTTCCATCGATTCCTTTCCGGCTGCGGTCGAGACCGAGCCGCCGAAGCCGAACGACCAGTAGCCGTTTTTCCGGGCGAGCATGCCGGAGATGCCGGTGATCGCCACCGGACCGACCGGGATCGGCGGCGTGTTTGCGGCCACCTCGATCTTCCAGTTGTTCCCGTCCTTGTAGTAGAAACTACCGGCGACCGTGAAGACCGGCTGGATCGCCAGCATACCGGTGCCGGAGAATGAAGAGTCGTTCCACTGGGCCGAAAGGGAGACGTTGACCGGACCGGCCGTGAAGGCGAAGCCGATATCCTCCACTGCAAAGGTCTTGTCCTCGAAGAACCGGAAGTTCCCGACCTGGACCGAGAGAAGAGGAATGCTGAAGGCGACGCCCCCCTTGACGAAGATGAACTTCCTCCCCGCTCCCGACGCCTCCTTGCCGAACTCGATGGCCTGCAGCGAGAGACTGATCGTGTTGAAGAACTTCACCGACTGGTTGAAGGTGATCGTTCCGGTGAAATCCCCCTGATCGCTGAAGGTCAGATTCTCGAATCCGATCTTCTGGTTGAACTGGGGTATCTCCAGCTTTCCGTTGAAGATGAACAGATGGGTCTCCGGCGTCACCTTCCCCTGCTGGTCCTTCGATTCCGGCACGGTTGTGAAGCCGAGACCGGTGATGTAGAACTTCGCGCCGAGGACCTCGATCGGAGTGTTGGCGTTGTCGGCGATGATCTTCACCCCCATGAACTTCCCTTCCTTCGAGATCATCATGTTCTCGAAGCGGAACGTCCGGTTCCCCAGCTTCGTCAGGATCACCGATCCGGATGCCGACAGTCCCTGCTGGTTCCAGATGATGGTGCTGTCAACGAACTTGAAGGCCCAGAGGTTGATCTCCAGCGGCGGCTTGTTCTCCAGCTTGACATGCTCGAAGGCAATGCTCTTGGCATCCCCTTCGCCCGACAGTTTGAAGAAGAGGTCGGTGATCGCAATCGTCTTGTTGACTTTCGGAATCGTCAACGAGCCGACGTAGTGGAAGCCGTCCTCTCCCATCGCCGTCTTCGAGTAATCGATCGCCAGCTTGAAGCCCCAGAAGTTCACTTCGGCCTCGTTGCCGTTCAGGCGGAGCGCCGCCGCACCGTGGAAGTTGCCGTCGGCCCAGAAGCCGAGGGAGTTTGTGTTCTCCCCGAGGGCACTCAACTTCTCCATCCCCCACTTTGCGCCCGGGACGATGTCGGGGATAAATCCTTTCAGCTCGATCTCCTTCGCCCGGATCGCGCCGGTGTTGTTGGCCGTGTCCCAGGTCACCTTCAGGAAATCGTCTCCGGCAGTCATCGTCGCGCCGAGCTGGTCGAAGAGCTTGATCGGAACGGCATCGTAAGGGAAGTGGTAGGAGGCGGCCACCGGCTTCATCGTCGTTCCGTCCACCTCCAGATTCTCGAACGTGAAGCTGAACTTCGCCTCCTTGTCGATTACGAAGAGCCTGTTGTCCGGCACGGTGAACTTCCCTTTCAGGTACTTGTTCCCGCCGGGGGCGTCGGTGATCGTGTCGAGAATGATCGCGAAGCCGTAGACCGAATCGATCGGTGAATCCTTCAGTGTGAAGTTCACATTCTCCTTCAGTTGTCCCGTCTGCAACGGAGCCGTCGAATCCTTTGCCGACATGTACTTCGGTTTCGTCGCCGACAGGTTCAGTTTCACTCCGGCCGGAACGTTTCGCAGAACGTATGTCCCGTCCGCCTTTGTCTTCGCGCTGACCCCGGCCACTCCTCCGACGCTGACGGTCACTCCTTCCAGCGGGGTGTTGCCGTTTTCAGCAATCACCTTTCCGGTAATGCGCGATCCCGGCAGCAGATGGATATTGATCGGATCGTTATATCCCTCGTTCAGCACCACCTTCGAGGAGAAGGGGGCGTAGTCCGCTCCGCCGGTCGTGTCGGCGGCGGCCGAGACGTTCTTCAATCCGGGAGCCAGCCCCTGGAAGCTTGCGATGCCGCTGATGTTCGTCTTCCCCGACTTCCCGGCAACGCTGACCGTCACGTTTGCCAGCGGCTGGTGCGTGATGCTGTCGGTGACCAGCACGGCAATCTCGCCGGTCGGTTTTTTCAGAGTGACGGTGACCGCTGCGGTCTTGTCCTTCTCGACGGTTGCCGTCGCGGTTGCGTCGACATAGCCGGGGAGGGTTACCAGAAGATTGATCTTCCCGACCGGCGCACCCTGAATCAGCGTCGTGCCGTCCAGCGCAGTCACTCCGGTTATGTTTGCGATGTCCGGAGAGTGGACCATCGCGTTCGGCAGAAGCGTGGTCCCCTCCTTTACCGTCACCTTGATGCTTCCGGTGTAGCCGACCAGATCGGCGTTTGCCGTCACGGTCGTCCCGGCGGCGATGGCGATCGGTCCGTTGTTCGTCTGCGGTCCGTAAGCCTCCTTTGTGAAGACGATCTTCGTGTAGGTGCCGACGGCGACCGGGTAGATCGTATAGGTTCCGTTCGGGTTGGTGAAGGCGGAGGTGATCACCTTCTCTTTTCCGGCGACCATCTGGTAGAGATCCACCTTGCAGTTGCCGATCGGCAGTGTCGTGTTCTTGTCCCGCACCACTCCCTCGATAAATCCCTTCGCGCTATCCTGCGCAATCGTGATCGAGACCACCTGACCGTCACTTGTCAGCCGGGCCGGTTTCCAGGCGTCGCCGTACATCGGCGTGCTGACCCAGACGGCATAGCGGTCGGTTGTCTGGTCCGGATCGTTGACCATCACATCGGTGATCGTCACCTTGCCGTTGAGATCGGTCTTGCCGGTGTGGAGCGGGGGAATCGTCGGCATCTTCTCGGGGACCGACGAGCCCGATCCCCCCTCCATCGTCATCGGCGTCCACCCGCTGGAGACCGTGGTCCAGTCGGCAACCGTCATGCCACCCGAGGCTCCGTATCCGCCGACTCCTGTTCCGCCGCCGGACGCTCCGCCGATTGCCGGAACGTACGGACGGTTGTTCGCACCGGCCCGAACGTATTCCTTGTAGTCTCCCTGCATCGTCATCGCGCCGATCGCCGGATTCCATCCTCCGCTCACCTGGATGCCGCCGCCGGAACCGGCCGGGATCATCGGAGCCGGACTTCCGACGTCGGGGAAGACCTTGACGGTTGCGTTCGGGATCGGCTTGCCGGTCTTCTTGTGCTTTACCGTCAGGGTGATCGTCCCCCGCTTCCCGTCGATTTTGATATCGCCGAGATTGATCGTGTCGGAGATACCGACCGGGATGTCGTTGGACTCATAGGATTTGTAGTGGGGATGGCGAACCTTCAGATAGTATTGATTCGAGTAGGGGAGATCGCTGAACGTGAAGGAGCCTTC
>CAMLOB010000142.1 GCA_946481475.1 uncultured Chlorobiota bacterium
AAGGTCCAGGCGCTCCGCGGCGTGTCGCTGCAGGTCGACGAGGGAGAGATCGTCCGCCACGTCCGGTGCGCTCTCATTGCGAAGGGCTGCGACTTCAATGCCGTTGGTCGGCGCACCCCATGCGATCAGCCAGCCCCCGTCAAACCCGACGACGGCGGGAGCCATTTTCATCCAGTCGCGGTCAATCGTGCGGGGAGCCGAAAGCGTCAGCGGCGTTGCAAGCGCGATCGCGGCAGAATCCGGCTTGCCCGCGATATGAAGGGCCTGAACCGTTCCCAGATCGTTCGTATCCAGCCGCTGCCAGACGACCAGCAAGGCTTCCCCGTCCCGCACCCGCGCCACGGCTGGCAAGATATTATGCGCCAGCCGCCGCGAAAGCCCCACCACCCGCGCCGTATCCGCAACAGAAGAAACCAGAAACTCTTCCCCCCACCCGCTGCCCGGCGTATACCGCCGCAGCCACACCGCCGAATCCCTCTCGACAACCGTCACCTGATAACCGGGGTCTGTTTCGCTTGCCGTGTTCTCGCTCCGCACCGCGTTGTTGTAGGCAACGCCAAGACCGGATACGCCGGAGGGCAGCGGGGTGATCCTGTAAAGCCCGCCTTCGCCCGGCCTGTGCCAGTCGAGATCAACCAGGTCATTGTAGGCGACGGTATCCTGCCACGCCCGCCCGACGCGCTCGATGATGCAGGAATCGCTTAAATCCGCGCCCGCATTGCGCAGGCGCAGCACGGGCTTGCGGACATCAATATATCCGAGCGGTGTGCGGGTGCGCGGAATGGGTGTGGTGAGGGAATCGCCCGTTTCCTTGTCAATCCAGATCGTATCGTTGACCAGCGTGTCCATCGGCCATGTGCGTTTGTTCAGGATGCAGATGTAATGCACCCCCGGTCTGGTCGCCGTCGCGTCCCCGGCACCGGGGAGGAAGTGGGACAGTTCCACATAGGTCGAATCCCGCGCATCCACGGCGGTGCTGTCCAGAAACGTGCCGCCTGCGCCCAGACTGTAGCGTTTTGCCTGCCGCACATAGAGCGTATCGACCAGCGGGAAATCGGCGAATATCTGGCGCGTGTCGTTGACGCTCATCTGCTCTGCATTGAAGACCAGATTCTTCCATCCGATCAGCGTGTCGATCTTCCTGATCTCGGCAATGGTTTCCTCGATCGCGTTGAACCGCGCCTTGAATCCCACCCACATGTGCGGCGTGAATTCGTTGACGTTGTTCGGATGCGTGAGGACGGCATAGTCTGGCAGATTGGCGACGTAAACATCGAGCGCGGAATCAGTATAGGAGAGGGGATTGAACGTGAAGTAATCCGTGGGCGGCAGCGGCCCGAACTCGAACCCGTTGTAATTGAAATCCGAAAACCACACCCCGTCCGCACCGGAAAGCATGGTGATCCAGATATTCTTGCGAATGATGTTCGGCGGCGGCGGATCGAAGTTCAGGCGGCGTTCGGAAAGCGTGCCGTTGATCTTCATGTTCCCGTGTACCTGCACATTACCGTAAACCGGAAAGGCTGGCGCAAAGCGGCGGAACTTGAATTTTGCGACATCAATCGCCCGGACGGTATTCGTGCCGTCATTGCCACAGACGAGACTGCCGGGGTCTACCGCATCAAGGTAGCGGAACTGTGCGGTCTCGCTGATATACTTGCGGTAATCCTCCATCGTATTGTAGCGGAGATACGCGCCGTACCACGCGGAATCGGCGGCCAGACCGGCCATGCGGGCGGTGTCGGCCACCAGTTCCGGCAGGGGGAAGCCTGCGTACCACTGCGGCGCGTAGTTGTGGATCAGTTTTAACCGCGTCGTATCCATGTCCCCGGAAATCAGACGGAAGCTGTCAAAGTCCAGCACGGGATTGGCGAAGACCTGCCATGTCCGGCCCTGCTCGGCCAGCAAGTCCTGCAACTTCGAGGAGAGGACGCCCCATACCTGCTGGAAGATAAAATCGTCCCCCTCGTCTTTCAGGCTGATCCGCCAGAGGAGACTGTCAAACCGGGGTTCGCCGACCATATCGGCAATCTCGGCCCGCAGGATGGAATCCATGCCGCCGCGCTTGACCACGTCGAAGAGATGGCGGTTAAAGCTGCTGCGCAGGAAACGAACGGGTACAACCCCGGTGGAATAGAGCTTGTAGGAAAAATCCATGCCCAGATCACGTTCCCGGCTCGCCGTGTTCAGCGTTCCCCAGATGGAGTCGCACGTCGCGGCATTCTCCCCGATCATATCACCCCAGTGGCCGCGCGGCACAGGACGCACCGTGTCCATCCGGTAGAGGCTGCCGAACGCGCGGAACCCTCCGGTAATCGTGTCCGCGCCTTCATAGAGGGCGCGGGTGATGGCAAAGGTGTCGAACCTCTCGTAGAAATTACACTTGCAGTTGCACGGGCTGTTTTGCCCGACCGTATCGCGGCGGTAGAGGACGGCGTAGGCGATAGTGTCGCCCGGTGCTGCATAGGCCGCCAAGGTGTCCACGTCTGTCCAGATAGCAACGGAAAGGCGCACAAACAGGGAGGAGTCCGCCAGTCCCTGCGCCACGTAGTAGGCACTGTCGCCACCGAAAGCGGCTTCCTCTCCGTAAAGCGGTTTCCCGGCAATGAGCGTATCGGAACCTGTTCGGGGAAGCTCTGTGTAGAGGATAAAACCGCGCTGATCGACGGAATCAAGGTTGCCGTAACGCAAAGCAAGATACGCCACATGGAAACTCGCGGCTTTACCCGCATAATGCAGGATGGAGGTCGCCCGTTCAATCAGGTTGCTGAAGGTCTTTTCCTCCATCACGATCGGGAAGTTCTTCTGGTCGGCATAGTAGAACAGCAGGCTGTCCCGCCGTTCATGGTCGCCGTTGGGCGTGTACATCTGCCGGATCATGTCGGCAACGGTCGCGCCGTAATAGCGTCCACGGTCGATGCCCAGATAGGTCTGCCCGATATAGGGATAGAAGATCGAGTGCGCGCCCACGACAAAGGTGGAATCATATCCCTCCCAAGGCGGTGCCTCTTCCTGTTGCGCCTGTGCGGTCAGTGTCAAAAGAGCGAGTAGAAGCAACGATGCCACACTGCATCGTGAAAGCTGTATCGTCATGAGAGGAGCCTCCGTAAAGATTTACAGGGAATAGTGTTCAGGACATTATCGTTGCAAAAGAATGGTTGCCGTATCTGTGGTTTTCCCGATGGTGACGGCAATATGATAGGTGCCGTTCGGCAGACGTTCTCCGGCAGTCCAGAGAATGCCGCCGTCAGCAGCACGGGCGGTCGTTGCAATCACCTCCTTGCCGAGGTTGTCGGTCACGCGGATCGTTGCCCGGTCTCCCTCACGCCATGCCGCCGGATTCCACTGCACCGTTACTTCGTTGGCGGACGGGTTGGGAAAAGCTTCAAGCTGAAGAGAGGACTTTTCTATGGCTGGTTCATGCTCCGGCACGGAGACGGTGGAAGAACAACGGCTGACATAGCGTTCATGGGGCAACCGCCGGAACGTTCCTGTCACACGGATCGAAAGATTGCTCTTGAGAAACGAAACCGTGCCGGGTGAAAAGTACTGGCTGACCGCCCATGTCGTCTCCCCGCTGCCGTCGATGTCGCCGAGGTTCGCAACATCGCGGGGATCGCTCCCGTTCAGGCGGTAGTATCCATCGGCAATGGAATCGAAAACAACGCCCGTGTTATAGCAGAGAAAAAACGGCGGCGTCCACGCCCAGATTTCCCGGAACCCGTCGATGTCATCGTTGACATCGCCGAGGTCGTAAAAGACCTTGCCCAGATCGCCGAACCCGTCATGAATGGCATTCGTCGTCGGCACCGCCGCCCACGGGCTGGAAAAATCGCCCACCGTTTCGGACACCCGCGCTCCCGGCTCCGCCACCCAGACAAGAAAACGCTGCTCCGCCCCGCGCCCGGCCAAACAGACGACATCCAGCACATCATCCGCCGTCACGTCCATCAGCCGGATGGACTTTCCATTAACCGGGGCAAAGTCAATCACCTCGATATTGGTCGAGTCAGGAAAGAGTTGCCCTTTCTCGCCATAGACAACAGTGATCTGCCCTGTCTCTGCCGTGCCGGCATCATGCGAGAGCACAAGATCGGGCGCATCGTCACAGTCCACGTCAACCAGCTTATCCAGCAGGCTTCCGACAGGCGGAATCCACCACCGCCAGCCCGATACACGCGCAACTTCATCCCGGCCCCAACGCCTTCCGGTATGCCCCAAATAGCACTGAACCGCCGCAATCGTGACGGGTTCTCCTTCTTCACCCCACGCCCGGCCCGCGCAAAACTGGACGAACAGGTCATCTGTGCCGGACATGTCAATATCTCCGCTGAATCCCTCGCAGATCACCAAGGCCGCCGCAGCGCCAATTGCCAGTCTGGTCGTGTCCGAAACGCTATATCCGCCACGCGCCTGTCCCCAGAATACCACCAGAGAAGAAATGGAAAATCCCCGCGTGTTGTGAAAGCTCGAATCGTTGTACAGGCGCACCTGACAGGCAAGATCAAGGTATCCATCCTTATCCCAGTCTCCATGTGCAACATAGCGGGTGGAAGAGACTTCTTCGGACAATCCAATGCGCTGTCCGCTTTCTAATGCGGGCAAGCCTTCGGGAACGCCGTAGTACAAGAGCAGTTCTTCCGGGCCTCGAACAATGCCGAAATCGCTGACGGTCGTATCAGTGCGCTTTCGGGAGACAATCCAGTCGTTCAGTCCGTCGCCGTTGCAATCGCCGACGGGGTGGATTTCCGCGCCGAAGTCCTCGTCAATACCCTCTCGCCCGCTCATCTGCCCGAAGAGCGTGAAGACACCCGCCCCTTGCAGAGGGTCAACGCGGCGGGGTTGCGCGCTTAACGGCTCCGTTGCAAAGGCGGAGAGGAAAAGGAAAAGACTCGCGGCAAGCACCGCATGTTTGAAGGTTCCCATTATTCCAGCCGTGAAAAATTCCAGAAGGTTTCAATGCACCTTCTACAAACACTTGCACAGGGGAAAAGTTAGCGGGGTGAAGACACGCCGATAAAATAGCCAATTGTTGGTGATAACCAACAACTCTTTTCAACGCCGGGCAATACTTTCTTTCCCGTGAAAGAAGACATCGCTTCCGCCTTCGGCTCCGTGCTGCGCCAGATTCGTATTGACCGGGGACTTTCCCAGCAGGAAGTCTCCTTCAGGACGGATATTGACCGATCCTTCCTCTCCCAACTGGAAACAGGACGCCAGCTCCCCACACTCCTCACCCTCTTCCGCCTCGCCGACGCCTTCAACATCAAACCCTCCACCATCCTCCAGCGCGTCGAAAAATCAATCAACAACACCACACCCTAAACCCAACCTCATACCACAGTTGCCTTCTCCCCCAACCTCTGCTATCATCATTCATAGCCTTAAACGACATACGTAACCCCGGCGTAACCCGAACAGAATCCCCACTCTCCACAGGTCATGCCAAGACGTTGAAATCTAAAGAAAGTCACGTGTCAAAAAAGGCTGAGCTATTTCCTTTTTCAGGAAAAACCCTACGTTGATAATGGTCATTGACTGACGGCAATGAAGATAGATAGCCGCTGAAAACATTATGTTTTTGAGATTATCCGATGTAGTCGTGCGATCATGGAAATAGCTCTTTGATGTAACCCCGGTGCAACCCCGGACAGACAAGGAGGATACCCCATGAGCAAGAAAATCAACTTTACGAAAACGACTTTACTGTCTCTGAAACCCACGACATCCGGCAAGCGGCTGGTGGTGTGGGATACGAAAGTGCAAGGGCTGCAATGCAGGATTACGGATAAAGGTGTTGCAACATTCAGTCTCTACCGCCGCCTGAAAAACGGGCGGTCTGTCCGTATTACGTTGGGCAAGCTGTCTGACATCAGCGTGGAACAGGCGCGGGATCAGGCCACGCTCCTGAATGCAGAGATTGCCAAGGGCAAAGACCCTGCCCGGTTGCGTCAGGAGAAGAGAGAGGAAATGACGTTTCAGGAACTGTTCGATGAATACTTCCACAGCTACGCCAAGGCGCATAAAAAGACATGGGCAGGGGATGAATGTCGGTATCGCCTGTATCTGGCAAAGCCTTTGGGAAAGAAAAAGTTGTCGGACATTCGCCGTGCCGACTTTGTGGCTCTCTATAATCATCTTTGCCGCCAACCAAGCCCCCTGAACAAGACCGCGTTCAGGATTGGCACGGCAAACCGGATATTGAGAACGGCTGGCGGCATATTCAAGTGGGCTGTGAGGATGGGGTACTGTCAGGAAAACCCTGTGCGCGGCGTCACGCAACACCCGGATAAAAGCAGGGATCGGTTCTTGCAGCCGGAAGAATTCTCAAGGTTCTTTGAGGCTCTGCAACAGGAAAAGAACCTTGATGTCCGAGACTATGTTCTGCTGTCGTTGTACACTGGCGCGCGTCAGGGAAACATTCTAACGATGCGCTGGGAGGAGATTTCCGTTCAGCAAAAAATCTGGCGCATTCCTGTGAGCAAGAACGGGGAACCTGTCGTCGTGCCATTGATTGAGGAAGCCCTTGCGATCTTGCAAGAAAGAAGGAAGAAGGCGAGCGATTTTGTTTTTCCTGCCAATACAAAATCCGGATATATGCAACCTCCCCGCAAACAGTGGAAAGCTATTCTCAAACGCGCAAAGATTAGGAACCTCCGTCTGCATGATCTGCGCCGGACGATGGGAAGCTGGCAAGCGATTACCGGGAGCAGTCTTTCGGTGATCGGTAAATCACTGGGGCATAAGTCGCAAGCGGCAACGGCGATCTATGCGCGTCTGCACCTTGACCCGGTGAGGAAGTCGATGGAGACGGCAACGGCAGCTATGTTCACGGCTGCACAACAGGGAGAAAATGACACCATTTAAGCCCACAAAACACATGAAATGTTGTGCATATGTTGTGCACAAAAAAAGCCCGGTCGCAAAACCGGGCTTTTTTCTATGCTTTGCAGCGTTTTTGAAGCGGAGAGGGAGGGATTCGAACCCTCGGAACCCCAGAAGGGCTCAACGGTTTTCGAGACCGCCCCGTTCGACCACTCCGGCACCTCTCCGGGGGCGAATATAACACGATCCGGGTGACCTGTCCCAAGAAAGAACCTGTCCAAAAGAGTAAAAGCTGATTGCGAACCCACGAAATTTTCTGCGGTGCTCCCGCAGATCTTCCACCGATCCCCCGCAGAATTGCCCGTCGGGCTTCCCTTTCGTAGCTTGCAGGCTTTGATCGAACACGAGTCATCGGAAATCCATGAAGATCTATCGTCACGCAATCGTTGCCGGGCTGCTCTCCCTGCTTCTTGTCCTGAATGCCTGCACCAATGGAGGTTCCAACGGTTCGGGAAATGATACCGCATCCGGTCCGACGGGAGGAACTTCCGGGGGGACGGGCGGCGGAGGAACAGCCGATGGAGGGACGAGCGGTACGCTGGAGGCGGTCCCCTTCCACGGGAATCAGGAGCAGATCAAGGGGCAGATGGCGAAGATTCCGGGGGCGGCCCCCGATATGACCGTCTCGAACGAATACGGCTCCACGCTGAACTGGGTCGGGGGACGTTTCGAGGGGCTTCCGGTCGATCAGTGGGGGTTCAGCTTCTACCGCGGACAGATGCTCTACGCCAGTCTCCACTTCACCACCGAGACCAGCAAACTGGATGCCGACCGGCTCTACGATACGGTGTCGGCCGTGGTGACCGGACGACACGGGGGGATGATCATGGACTCGAAGAATCTGGCCTCCAGAGCACTGATCGGCTATTCCGAAGCCGATCAGAATTTTATCTCCGATGTCGGATCGTCTCTGGCCGGAACCGATTTCAGGATGTGGACCTCGGGGGATTCCAGCGCCGCTTACATCGCCACGGTCCACCGCGCTCCGCGCAAGGACGAGACGACGATCAAGGATGTCTACCTCACCTGGTACGACCGGATACAGTACGAGGATTACAAGAGAATGATCGACAGCTACTCGAAGTAATCACGCCATCAATCATATTCATCATGATGCCAGCCTTTGCCGTGTCGTCAAGGGGGATCGTTCTTCTTCTGATCGCCTCCTCACTTTCCCTTGGTTCATGCGGAAGTCCGATTCCGCTGCAGGATGTTCGTTCTCTCTCGGAGGGGGACCATCCCTGTGCCCGTTACGGTTGCGAGGGATCGTTCGTCGCCGGTATTGCCTGGAACGATGCCCTGGGGGAGAATGCCTTTATCATCAGCGAGAAGCGGGAGGAGTCGGAGGAGGGAGAACGCCTTCTGCTGACGGCCACCCGCTATGTGATGCACGGACCCAAGCCGAAATCGAGCTGGCAGGGGGTCTACAGCGGCGTGAGTCCGTGCGATCCCGGCGAGGGAATCGTCGGCGATATCGAGGTCTCCGACCTGAACGAGGACGGGGTGGCCGAGGTCCTCTTCGT
>CAMLOB010000143.1 GCA_946481475.1 uncultured Chlorobiota bacterium
ACCGCTCAAAGCTCAAAGCTGACCGCTCAAAGCTCAAAGCTGACCGCTCAAAGCTCAAAGCTGACCGCTCAAAGCTGACCGCTCACTGCTCAAGGCTCATCTCTCAAAGCTCAAAGCTGACCGCTCAAGGCTCATCCCTCAAAGCTCAAAGCTGCCCCCTCAAAGCCCCATCCCTCAAAGCTGACCGCTCACTGCTCAAGGCTCATAGCTGACCGCTCAAAGCTGAAAGCTGCCCCCTCAAACCTCATCCCATCTCTATCAACTGCATCTCGCCCGGATGAACGGCGATCTCGTTGAGTGCTCTCTGTACGTTCTCGATGCCGTACTTGTTGGCGTAGTACAGCACGTTCAGTTGTCGTTCCTGCAGCTTGCCCCCCGGCAGCAACAGTTCCCGCACGCTTTCAATCCGCTTGATCTCCGTCTCGTTCTTTCGCTTCAAGGCTCCGGTAAGGCGCCCGCCGAAGTTCTCCATCTCCTTTCCGGCCTTGTGCGAGGCGGCTCCCAACGCCTTTTCGAGTGTCGGGTCGATCTCCGCGGTCAGCTCTTCCAGTCGGCTGAAAGCTGCGGCTATCTGTTCTCTCCCTTCAGCGATCTCTGCTTCAATTGACTTCCTTGTTTTCTCATCCATGCAGTGGGTGGCCGCATCAAATGATGTCTGGAAGAGATCCTCAATTTTCATATCGGTCCCTTCGAGTCCACGCTCCACTTTCGGCTCCAGTAACGTGAGGAAGGGACGGGGAGCAATTGCCGGCATCTCCATGCCGAACAAAGGGTAGACATCCCGCAGTTGACGCAGATAGGCCAACTCTCCCGGTCCCCCCAGATAGATCGCCGTCGGCAGAATTCCATCCTGCAGGATCGGACGAAGAGCCACGTTCGGTGAAAGCCGCTCCGGATGCCGCTCGGCGATCTCCATCACTTCGCTGCGCGTCAGTTTTGTCTCCGTCCCGCGGATTCTGTAGTGGTCTCCTTCCGGATCAAGCGAAAGCCGCTCCTCTTCATGCCGGATGAAAAGAGCCCCCGGTTTCGGCTCGATCGGCGTCGGCAGTCCCCGCTCCTTCAGGGTCGATGTCCGGGAGGAGAGGGCTTCATACAACCGTTCGGGATTCTCCCCTTCCTGCGCAAGGATATCGAGCGCGAGCTCCTTCAGTCCGGGATTGCGGGAGGAGAGGATCACCAGAGGGACGGGACCGAGCAGGGCATAGAAGAACCGGGCGAACCCCTCGGCCAGCGTCGATCCTTCGGGGTAGGAAGATGTGACCAGTTCCAGCGTCTTCTCGGTAAAATCGGTTTCACCCAGAACTTCGCGGACTTCATCGAGAAACGTGTTTATTCCTTCTCCCGTTACCTGCCGGTCGCCGACGCTACGACGGCGGGGATCACCGTCGTCGTAACGGAGCGTCCGCAGATCGCCGGAACGTTCCGGCAGATGGAGCGTGCGGGCCTCGTCGAAATCGTGGTCGTCCCCCTCGATCCAGAAGACCGGAACGAAGTCGTGCTCCGGATGCCGCTCCTGCAGCATCTTCGCAACCCGCATGGTTCCGACCGCCTTGTAGAACGTGTAGAGAGGTCCCCCTGCAACTCCGGCCTGCTGACCGGTCACCACCCCATAGCTCTTCGGGGTTCGCAACTTCTGTGCTTCTTCAATCGCTTCGGCCGGGGCCTTCCACTTCTTCAGATCTTCGATGATCGCATCGGCAAGATGTTCGCGACGACCGTCGGTGAATCGGGTGAGATCGCGAAGCCGGTCGGGGAGGGGAGTCGAAGGACCCAGGAGAACGTTCTCCTCGCCGGAAGGGATTGAAAGAAACGACGGGTAATGATCGGTCAGAACGGAAAGTGGAATCAACTGTGTCATGAAGAATATCCGGAGTCCGGCGCAATGGTGTTGGGAAAACGTTCGATGGAGAAGCCCCCTCTCTGCAGGTTCTTCCTCTTCTCCCCCTGCAATCTATCAAATGAACGATTGACTTGCCCGGTTCTTCATCGTGCGACAAAGACTGCAACAGCTTCATGCGCGTGCTCGACATACCCGATTCTCGACATCTCCTGTGCGTGGGGACAGGAATGGCCGACGATATCTTCGCCGATAGTTCCCCTTGCCCGGAAGGTCGACTGTGAGGGAAGGGAAGTGATGGAGAGAGGGGGAGGCTTCAGACGCGGGAAGTACGGTCGAGCGTCTTTTGCAATGTCTGCAGAATCATCGTGGCGCTCCCCTTGCTGACGAAGTCGGCCGCTCCGGCGCGGAGAGCCGCCGAACGGTAGTGACTGTCCTCGTGACCGGAAACGATAATGGTCTGAAGCTCCGGGTGCAGCTTGCGCAAATGTTCGACAAGGGAAAGTCCGTTCATGCCGGGAAGAGAGATATCGGCCAGGACGACGTCGGGCAGAAGTGCCGGGATCTCTTTCAGGGCGGTTTCTGCGGAGTCTGCTGCGCCGCAGACTTCGAATCCTCCCACGGCGTTGAAATACTGCATGTAGACCTCCCGCATCACTGAATGGTCCTCAACAATGTACAGTCGATACACTCTCTTCGCAGTCATAGCTCAATCGGTTTCATGGAGATGCGACAGCCCCTTCTTCTCCGGTCAGGAATCGAAGATATGCGGCGGGTGTCGGGTAAGCGTCACTCCTCAGCAGCCGGATCGCCGTGCACGGAAAGAGGGAGGACCACTCCGCCGAAAGGACCCGAAAGATACAAATTATGTTCGAGATTTCTCTTCTCCATCCGGCGGATTTTTTGTATCACCGCGAGGGAAGAGAATGGTGACGGAGGTCCCCTTCCCGGGCCGCGAGTCGATCGTCACCTTCCCGCCGATCAGGCGCACCCGTTCCTCAAGACTGAAGAGCCCGAGACCCGGTTGTTCCCTGGACTTGACCGCATTGACGTTAAAGCCCTTGCCCTCATCGCTGACACGGATGACGACCACCTCGCCGTCGAGCTTTGCGGCCACCTGTGCGGATTTCACTCCGGCGTGCTTGATCGTGTTGAACAGAATTTCCCGAACCATCTGTACCATCAGCGTCCGCTGGTCGCTCCCGGGCAACTGCAGATCTTCTTCAATATCGAGGGCCACTTCCATCTGGTAGCGATCCTTCACGTGTCCGGACAGCCAGCGGAGGGCCGTGTCGAGCGATGTGTCGTGCTCCACAGGAGGATTCAGTTCCACCGACAGCGTCCGCGTGACGTTGATCGCCCGCTCGATCATCTGCTTGACCCCCTCGATCTGCTTGCGGATAGCGGGAGCGAATCGGGTCGAGGACGTCTTTCCGTCCGGACTTATTCCCCCCATGATTTTTTTATCCGGAGTTCTTCCGTCTGAAACTTCCTTCTCCTGCTTTTTCCTCCCCTTTGTCTTCCCTTCCTGCAATTCTCCGTCATGCGACTTGCCGTCCCGCGTAGGGCTGTCCGACCGTTCTTTTCCGAACAGGTCCAGCAGGATCTGCAGATTCATCTCGGTGCCGAACAGAATCTGCTGCAGATCGTCGTGAAGGATAAACGACAGGTGGCGGCGTTCGCTCTGCTCGGCCATGGCAAGTGCGGCCGAGAGCGTCCGGACCTGCTCGGTCCGCTGCTCGACGCGGGATTCCAGATCGGCGTTGAGTGTGGCCAGTTCTTTCTGGTTGGTGATCAGGGTCTCTTCTATCAGCCGTCGCCTGGTGACGTCCTGGATGACGCAGATCAGGTATTCCACTTCTCCCGACTCGTTCTTCAGCGGATAGTAGCTCGCCTGCCAGTAGATGGTCCGCGCTTCCTCAGGAGAGGAAGCCCGCGGGTCGAATGGCTCCAGTTCAATGTCCAGAACGGGTTTGCCGGTCTTCAGCACGTTTTCAACGACCGGTTTGACCCCTTTTTTCAGATCGGGGAAGAGTTTGAAAGGGTCTTTACCGATATGTTCCTCAATCGGCATCCCGTGCAACTTCGCCAGATGTTCGTTGACCCGGACGTAGCATCCTTCACGGTCCAGCACGCTGAGGCCGATCGGAGCATAGCGGTAGATCGCCTCCAGCTCGCCGGCAATCCTCCGATAGTTCTGTTCGCTTTCGTGCAATGCCTGTTCGGCCGCCTCCAACTGGCTGATGTCCCGCCACGTGGCCACGCCGGCGATGATCTCCCTCTCGGCGTTTTTGATCGGAGCGGCGGTGCAGAGAATCGGCACGGAATCTTCGTGTATCCCTTTGATGTAGAGTTTCTCGTTGAGAACGACGTTGCCCGTGCGGATGGCCTGGACGATCGGGAAGTCCTCGATCGAGGAGATCGGATTGCGATCCTTGTCGAGCAGACCTTGCGGATTGACCGCACTGAATGAGGGGAGCGTTTTGATGTCGAGGTTGTCGAACGCCCGCTTAAACATTTTTCTGCCGTAGCGGCTTATCATTCGGATGTCCAGATTCTCCGCATCGATCAGCAGGATTCCTTCGGGGACATATTCCAGCATCGCTGCGATATACCGTTCTCCCTGTTCTGCCTGCAGGACCGACGTGATGTCGGTGAAGGTGATGACCGCCCCGTCGATGACGTTGTCCACCCTCCGGTAGGGGAGAATACGCATCAGATATTGGTGTCCGGTCTCGAACTGTTCCACCTGTACCTCAAGGGGTTGCAGGTTCTCGACAACGCGTGCGATGTGTTCTTCCAGATTGGGGTTCGGAAATCGGGTCTTGACGTCGCCGATCGGTCTGCCGATATCGCTCTCGATAATCCGGAGCAACTCTCTGGCCTCCCGCGTGAAACGCTTGATCATGCCGTCGTTGCCGACGAAGACCGTCGGTATCCGGGTGTTTTGCAGCAGATTCTGCAGGTCGCTGTTCGCCCGGTTGACCTCCCGGATCTTCTCATTCAACTCGCCGTTGACCGTGTAGAGTTCCTCGTTGATCGACTGGATCTCCTCCTTCGACGTCTGCAGTTCCTCGTTGATCGTCTCGAGTTCCTCGATCGTCGTCTGCAACTGTTCTCTGGTAGTGATGAGTTCTTCCTCAAGCTGAAGAATAACCGGATGGTCGTCGCCGACCCCGTGTTCCGGGAGGGGCTGTTCCTTGGGGGTCGGGAGGTCGTGGAAAAGAACGATCAGGATCTGTTCGGATTCCCCCAGTTCCGGCATCGGACGGACGACGATTTCGATCCGGTGACCATCTTCACGGTCGGATCGGAAGGAATATTTCCGGCTTTCCTTCCGCGTGCGCGTGGCTTCATGCAGAGCCGTCCGCAGGTCGATACGCATTCCCTTGCGGACCATGTCCAGAATGTTCGTGCTGATGTTCCCCTCCGGCAACGTCAGATAACCGTCGATCTTTCCCGAGGAATAGATCACCTCGTACCGCTCGTTGACGACCGCATAGGCGGGGGCGTATTCTCCCAGAACGATTCGTTCCACCAGTTGCCGGGCGTTCAACGGATCCTTCGGCTTGGATGCCGGAAAGTGCGTTCCGATGTTGTAGGAATCCCTCTTCAGAGAGAGCAACGCCAGCGGACGCGAACCCGGCCCGATCACCGCCTCCTTCTTGCGGAAGAGCCGGTACTTCTTGTCGATGGTCTTGAACAGGGATGTCGGCCCCCCGACATTTTCCGACGTGCCGAGGAACAGCACTCCGTCCTTGACCAGAGCGTAATGGAGCATGTTAAGAACCCGCTTCTGTTCTTTCTGCTCCAGATAGATCAGCAGGTTGCGACAGGAGATCAGGCTGATGCGTGAGAAGGGGGGATCCTTCAGAAGGTTGTGAGGCGAGAAGACGAGAAGATCGCGCAACTGTTTGCTCACTCTGTAGTGATGTCCCTCGTGGATGAAAAAGCGCTTGAGAAAATTTTCCGGTATCTGTTCGGCGATCCCTTCGGGATAGGAACCCCTTCTGGCGAAATCAAGGGCGTTGATGTCGATGTCGGTGGCGAATACCCTGATAGTGCGTTCGATCGAATGCCGTTCCACATAGTCCAGAAACAGCATGGCGATCGTGTAGGCCTCCTCGCCGGTGGCGCAGCCCGGAACCCAGATGCGGATTTCATCCGTATCGTTCGCCTGCATTTTCACCAGACCCGGAATCACCTCGATTGCCAGCTTCCGGAAGGCCTCCGGATCGCGGAAGAAGTGGGTGACGCTGATCAGCAGGTCATGGAACAGACTTTCGACCTCGCTCTTGTTCCTTTGAAGATATCGAACGTACTCCTCGGCCGATTCCAGATTCAGCAGACGCATCCTCCGTTGAACCCGTCGGCTGAGCGTGCTGTGTTTATAGGCCGAAAAATCGTGACCGACGGTCCGTTGCAGAGCCAGGGTGATCAGCTTGATCTGGTCGATGATCTCGTCGTGGAGCGTTCCGGTATTGTCGAAGCGGAGTTCATGCCGGGCCTCCTTGAAGAGGCGGAGCTTCTCCCACATCATCTTCGGCTCCAGCACGAAATCGACCTGTCCGGTCTGGACGGCGCTCTGAATCATACTGTCGGCAGGGGCCGACTTCGGATCCTGAACCAGGACCATTCCCCCCTTCTCCTTGATCCGTTTGATGCCGAGCGTTCCGTCGCTTCCGTTGCCGCTCATCAGTATTCCCGCGACGTTGTCCTGCTGGTGGTCGGCCAGGGAGCCGAAGAGGAGATCGATCGGCGTGCGGCGGTCGCGGGGTTCTACAAAGGAAGAGATGCGGAGCGTGTTCTCCCGGACCGTCAGCTCGGCATTCGGCGGAACGACGTAGATCACGTTCGACTCAATCGCCATCCCGTCCTCGACCACGCGTATCGGAATGGCGGTCCGGAGTTCCGGAATGTCCGGCAACGGATTTTCCTTGCCGGCCTCCTGAGATCGGATGAGGATAAAGGCCATGCCGCTGTCAGCAGGAATCGGGCTGAAGAGTTCTGCAAGTCCCTCGGCGCTCCCCTCTCCGGCCCCGATACCGACAATACAGCATCCGTTCCTCTTCTTGTCTCCGGCCGGGTTTGCGTTTGTGCCGTTTCCGGATCGGGAATCTTGTGAATGTGCCATAGTAGTAGGGAATAATATGCCTGTCGGTCGGAGGGCATCGCGATCTGTGCCTCTGCTCCGGTCAGGAAACTAACACAAAAGGCTTCCCTGACAACTTCAGAGAGTCGATCCGTTCGAAGAATGCGGAGGAGGGCGTTTGTGCGGAGGATTTGCAGAGGGGGATTGCAGTGCCGGTCATGGAATTCCGCCGGAGAAAGAACCCGGAATCTTCCTCTTCACCTTTGTGTAAAGACAATGGCCGCCTCGTAGATGTTGTGCGTGTTCGTGAACCCGTCTCCGCTCCCCTTCGGATCATCCCGCAGGACATAGACCGTATAGGTCTCTCCCGGAATCAAAGGGAGAGCTTCGGACGACCACGTCCCCGTCTGTTCAACGCCGTATGTGACCGGTGAGGTCACGGAATGCTCCTTCTTCGATATGCTCCACATCACTCCCCGGCCGGGCGGACGGGTGTTCGCCGGATCCTTGATGTCGACGGTTCCCTGCAGCACGCGAACGTTCCAGGCCCCCTGCGGACTCCAGACGATCTTCAGGGTTCCGTTCTCCTGCATGACGTCGATCACCGGCACCTGGCTCCGATCGAACGGGTTGATCGAACAACTGAGGAGAAGGGAGGCAAGGAATGAGAGAGCCGGTAGCCGGGAGACTGCGGTCATCGGTTGCTGTCGGTTGTTGTGAGATAAAACGTCGCGGGGAGGTTCGCGCCGACCTCCCCGCAAACGGTATAGATTCTGAAGGCAGAGTTGAAGATAAGGGAAAACCCGATCAGGCGCTGATCTCCTCTTCCTTCGGTTGTGCCAGCAGTCCCCGCAGCACATACTGCAGAATGCCGCCGTTCAGATAGTAATGCATCTCCTGCGGCGTATCGATCCGGACCTTGACGGTGAACTCGCAGGGACTGTTCCCCTCTCCGGACGCCCTGACGGTCAGGTGGCGTTCCGACGGGAATCCGTTCTCGAACAGTTCGGCCAGGCCGACGATGTCGAAGGTCTCCCTGCCGGTCAGTCCCAGCGTCTCGGCGTTCTCCTCCGGCAGGAACTCCAGCGGAAGAATACCCATACCGATCAGGTTCGAGCGGTGGATCCGCTCGTAGCTCTCGGCGATCACCGCCCGTACGCCCAGGAGCATCGGTCCTTTTGCCGCCCAGTCGCGACTCGATCCGGTGCCGTATTCCTTTCCGGCGATCACGATCAGGGGCGTCTCCCTCTCCTTGTACTTCATCGACGCCTCGAAGATCGTCGTCACCCGGTCTTCCGGCAGATAGTTCGTGAAGCCCCCTTCGGTCCCCGGCGCCAGCCGGTTCCGCAGGCGGACGTTGGCGAACGTTCCCCGCATCATCACTTCATGGTTGCCGCGCCGCGATCCGTAGCTGTTGAAA
>CAMLOB010000144.1 GCA_946481475.1 uncultured Chlorobiota bacterium
GGGGACCGAGGCGATTATCATGATCGGCGAGATCGGCGGATCGGCCGAGGAAGAGGCGGCCGCCTACGTGGCCGAGCATGTGAAGAAGCCGGTGATCGGCTTCATTGCCGGACGGACCGCTCCCCCCGGACGACGGATGGGGCATGCCGGGGCGATTATCTCCGGCGGGAAGGGGACGGCCGAGGCGAAGATCGCCGCTCTGAAAGAGGCCGGAATCATCACGGTCGATTCCCCAGCCGATATGGGGCAAGCGGTCTTCGATGCGCTGAAGAGTGCGAAACCGGCCGCAAAGAAAGCGACCACCGCGAAGAAGAGCGCCAAAAAGTCGACGAAGAAGACCGCTGCCAAGTAGACCTGCCGGTGAGAAGAACGATAATGGACAGGAATTTTTCAGAAGAGAAAAAATCTGCTAACAAAATTCCGGTTCATGTGTTAGGTAGCCAGTGGTTGTTGTCGGTCGAGGGTTATGAAGGGAGCACTTGTCGGGCGACGGCCACGAAAATCAGCGGTGGACCTGAAGTTTTTCGGGTTCGCCGCTTTCAATAAGGAGCAACAGGAAGTCTCCGCGGGATAGATAACCGAAAGGAAGGGGCGAAGGGAAGATGAAGCATTCCGAACGATTCACACAACTTGTCGATGAAGCCCGCTCACGGGTTCGGGAGGTGACGCCGGAGGAGACGCTGGAGCGTCTCGGATCGGAACATCCTCCCCTCCTGGTGGATGTCCGCGAGGAGAGCGAGTGGGAGAAGGGACATGCTGCCGAAGCGATTCACATCGGCAAGGGGGTGATCGAACGGGATATCGAAAAGCATGTGGAGGATCCTGATCGGGAGATCATTCTCTATTGCGGCGGAGGCTACCGCTCGGTCCTTGCGGCCGACAGCCTTCAGAAAATGGGATACGCGAACGTCGCCTCGATGTCCGAAGGATGGCGGGGATGGAACGAACGGGGATTCCCGACCGATACGCAACAATAACTACAACTACCGATCCGCTGCGGCGGGTTCGAAAAAGAGAGAGCTTGCAGCTCCCCTTTTTTGAGTTTTTCATTTTGAATTTTATTGATTCCATGGAAAGAACGCTTTGCATTATCAAACCGGACGCTGTCCGCAAGAACGTTATCGGCGAGATCGTCGCCATGCTCACCGAAAAGGGATTCCGGATCCTCGGCATGAAAATGATGCGGCTTTCGTCGACTGATGCCGGTGAATTCTACGCCATCCATAAAGAACGCCCCTTCTACAATGATCTGGTGGAGTTCATGACCAGCGGCAACGTGGTGGTGATCGCTCTGGAGAAGGAGAATGCCGTTGCCGATTACCGTGCGTTGATCGGGGCGACCGATCCGGCAGAGGCCGAGGAAGGGACCGTCCGCAAGCGCTTTGCCTCAAGCAAGGGGGAGAACGCCGTCCACGGTTCCGACTCGGTGGAGAACGGGCGGAACGAGGTGGCCTTCTTCTTTGCCGAGCGGGAACTGATCGGGTAGGAGCATGAAGGTTCAAAATTCAAAAGGCAAAATGCAAAAGAGAGGAGAGTGGGGGGATGCCTTTTGAACGGATATGATGGAAATGATGATAACGATGAACGATGATGAAGGCCCTGCCGCTATGGCGGGCGATTACACGAAAAGCCTGCGATTCCCGCATCCGCCGCGGCGGATGAATTTTACCTTGTGAGCTGATTATGACACGACTATTCTGCACGTTCTGCCTGATGCTTGTTCTGGGAACACTTTCCCTTTCCGCCCAACAGGGAGGAGAGAGTCCCGGTGAGGAAGAGAAATTCTCTTTCGGTCCTCCTCTGCGGGAGAACATTCTCTTCGCCTACAAGTATACCGAGCGTGTTCGCGCCTGGTATGAGGACGACAAGGGGAAGATGATCGATTCCTGCGACAGGACGTTGATCTACTACATTACGGAGATGCAACGCCCTTCGCCGGTCGGCGGCGGAGCCTACGATATCGAGACGAACATCGACTCGATGAAGGTCGATTACCGGGGGGCCGGGGGGAGCATCGACTTCAACACACAAGACCCCTCGCATGTGACCGACTACAGTCGGATCCGGCATCCGGCGATCCTTGTCCCCTCAACACTGGTCAGTTCGGTGACCCACTTCACGGTCTCTCCGTACGGTGGTCTTGTCGGTATGGAAAGTCCTTCGTTCGACAAGGTGCGTGAACAGGCCGAAGATCCCTATCTGGATGAGTTTACCTACAAGCGGATCGATCACATGATCGATAAGAGATTCCTCTCCACCATCTTTCTTCCCTGGCGAAATCTTCTTCCGCTCGGACGGGAGATCCTCTACAACACACCGGTGAAGGTTCCGTTCTACGGTACGCTCGACCGGATCACTTTCGACGACAGCGCGACGGTGACGCTGCGGTACTCGAAGGAAGATCCGAGCCGACCCCATCTGGAGTTCGAGGCTCCTCTCAGTGATCCGGTGGTGGAGTGGATGACGTTCGATGGAATAGCCCATCCGTTGCTTCTCAAAGAGGCCGCAGGGGATATCCAGGGGCGGTTGCATCTGGATCAGGACGGAGTGGTCCTCTCCGGGTTCTCGACGGCGGCCGGAAAGGTGGAAGGGAGCTTTGAAGGGAAGAAGACACGTGCCCGGTTCGAGCATCAGGTCTTTGTCGAGTTGATCAATATGACCAACTTCCCGGTGAATTAGCCGGGTTGGACGGGATCTTCCGACATTGAAATTGTCGTTCGAATCCGAAAGCCGTGAGGGATGTGCCGAATATCTCTCACGGCTTTTTGTATTGACTTTCCCCGATCCGCCCTGTATTTTATTCGCGTTATGCCCATGAGGGAGGGGCTTCCGTCGGGAAGGGGCATGTTCTTTCACCGGACATCACTAACCTAACCTACGCGAGGAACAGTCGTTATGACCATCTCACGAATCTCTCTGCTTGCTCTTCTGCTCTGGACCGGTGCGCTGATCGGCGGATGCGAATCGACCGGCGATCCGGTCAAAAACCCGGACCCGGTTGACACCACCACAACGCTTACCCCCTACGACACCGCCGCTACGGCCACCTACGAACTGACGATCCACAACGACTGGAGCGAGGTCACCCACCCGATGGGCTTCCCCTCCGACGCCCACTTCTCGTTTCTGGGAGGGGCCACGCATAACGATCAGGTCTCCTTCTGGAAACCGGGCGAGCTTGCCACACCGGGGATGATCGAGATGGCCGAAACCGGCAACGTCGACATCCTGGTCGATCAGGAGGTGGAGGGGGCGATCGAGGAGGGGACGGCCGCCACCAAGGTTTTCGAGAAGAAGTACACGCCGGAGAAACCGGCGATCGCACCCGGAGTGCGGACAACGACGCTGGTCGTTCACCGGAGCCACCCGCTGGTGACGCTCGCCACAATGCTCGGGGCCAGTCCGGATTGGTTTGTCGGCGTCTCCGGACTGTCGATGATGAAAGACGGGAAGTGGGAGGAGGAGATCGAGGTGGAGCTTCCGCTCTACGACGGCGGGACCAGAGAGGGATGGATACCGGTGATGGGAGGACCGTTGCAGACGCCGCAGGACCCGATCCGTCTGATCACCTACACGTCCGGTCAGGGATACGGTCCGGCAACCTCTCCGCATATCGTCGGCAGGATGGTGTTCAAGCGGGTTGAATAAGAAGAATTGAATACTCTCGATCTATTTCCCCGTCACGGGGTCGATATCGGGAGATGATGCTTGTTCGGACACAGACGGCTGAATCGCCGAACCCCCGACTTCCGGTCGGGGGTTCGATATATCTGACAGACATCTGTGAGTTCAATTACTGCGGCTGGGCGGTACTAACTCCCTTTCTCTCCCTCGGCCCCCCGATAATAGACCTCCCGCATCCACTCCACAAATCCGTCCATTCCCAGTTCCTGCCGTTGATGCACGACGTGGACGGCATCCTGTCCGAGCGGGACGCGGGTAAAAGGCTTCTCTTCATCGACGGTCAGGAGGATTGCGCGAATGACCTCTGCCGGATTCTGGCGGTAGGGGAAGAGATCACGGCTTGCGTTTGCGATCCAGGTCTTCCGGATGTCGGCGTACGGAGAATTCGGGTCTTCCTCGGCCGGTGCGCGCTTCGCCGAGCGCGGACCGAAGTCGGTTTCGTAGGAACCGGGTTCGATCACGATTACCCGGATGCCGAAGCCGGAAAGCTCCAGCGACTGCGCCTCGCTAAGAGCTTCCACGCTCCACTTCGACGCCTGATAGAATCCGCCGCGGGGCGTGGCCATGCGACCGGCCATGCTGGAGAGGTTGACGATCACGCCGGAACGCTGCCGCCGCATGTGAGGAATAACGGCTTGCGAGACGGCGATCAGACCGAAGACGTTCGTCTCGAACATCTTCCGTACCTCGGCAAGTTCTCCTTCCTCCTGCGTTCCGAAATATCCGTAGCCGGCATTGTTGACCAGCACATCGATCCGACCGAACCGCCCGATCGCCGCCGCGACGGCATCATGAATTTCCATGTCGTTCGTGACGTCCAGCGGCAGCCGGAGAACCCGTTCTTCCGCATCTGTTCCGATATCTTCAATCGTCTCGGGACGCCGCGCCGTCGCGACAACGTTTTCGCCGAGATCGACGAGAGCCTCGGCAAGCATCCGCCCGAATCCGGTCGAGCAACCGGTAATGAACCAGGTACGTGGCATAGTCGGTAATCAATTGGTATTGAATGTACATGACACAAAGGGGTACGAGGGGGACAAGGGTACGAGAGGCAGAGGGAAGGATGATCGATCCGTATGAAACGAAAGATAGGGATTTCCCCGCAACGGCTCCCACGAGCCGTGGGTAACGGACACAACGGATCCCCGGAGCCAATAGGCCTCCCTCCCTACTTAATAGCTCCGTGCGTGAGCGCGGAGATCCATGTGATCCCGGAGATTCGTGTGATCCCGGAGATTCGTGTGATCCCGGAGATTCGTGTGATCCCGGAGATTCGGTAATCCCGGAGATTCGGTAATCCCGGAGATGCGGTGATTCCGGAGATTCCCATGATCCATATCCAAACACACACGACGCGAACTCGGCGATATCCTCCTCACCCATCCCACTCACCCAACCGATTGATATCCCGGCTCCGCAACACCGGCATCGAACCGTTATCCAGTCCCGCCTCGATCAACGCCCGACCGAGCGTTGCCGTCGTGGTCACGTAGCCGGGAAAGATGCGTTTCAGCAGAGGATAGAAGGGGGAGAGAATTTTGTAGAAGATGCGGTAGACTCCGGTCGATGAACGGACGCCGCTGACCGGATGGATGTAGAACGGGCGGAAGATCCGGACGTGACCGAAGGGGAGAGCCTGCAACGCCCTCTCGGTCTCTCCACGAACCCGTGCCCACATCTGCCGACTCGTTCCGTCGTCATCGGCCCCCTCGCCGGAGACGTAGCAGAAGGTCATCCCGGGATTCAGCCGAAGGAGCGTCCGGGCGGCGGCCAGCGTCAGATCGTAGGTCATGCGCCGGTACTCCTCCTCGCTTTTGCCGACGGCCGTGGTGCCGAGGCAGAAGAGACAGGCGTCGTATCCGCTCAGACGATCCTCGATGCCTGAGTAATCGTAGAAGTCGGAGATGATGATCTTTTCCAGCTTCTCATGCTCCACACCGCAGGAGCGGCGGCCGATCACGAGAACCCGCCCGATTCGCGCATCGCGCAGACATTCAATCAAGGCCCCCGAACCGATCATGCCGGTGGCGCCGAAGAGGATGGTGTTCATGGCTGTATTACATCTGGTGTCGCGGCAAGATACGACATCCTTCCCTGTACCTTTGCGGTTGCCGTTTGCGTGATTTTCTGCGTAAAACCACGAAGGCTGTATTAACTCTTTCAGATCATCAGACTTTAACTTCTCTTCGACTGAACTGCGCCCCTAATTTAGGGCCTGACAATCGGATGTTGGTCCGACAACTCCTCGTTCTGATTGTGAGAGAGAGCTTCTAAAATGTGTATCTGGACGGAATGAACATTAACATCAATGGCACTGAGTGGTTATTCTCCGGCAACGGAACGGAAGATCGAGCAACTGCTGGCGAGCCTTTACTCGGAACTGAATATTCGGAAACCGGACGACCTTTACGGTTCGGTCTGTATTGAGGTCCGCTATCAGAACGGCAAGCCGGTAGGACAGGTCGACGTACAATTGAAGTACGTGATGAAGAGGAGCGAAAAGAGACAGCGAAGGGAATAAGTTGGAAGAAGGGGAGGGAGCCGGTGAAGAGGGAAGAGAAGGTCCGTACAACGAAGATTCCAGGCGCGTTGCGCACAGCAAGCCCTGTAGGAAGTATCGGTATACCATGGGTGCCGGTCCTTGCCGACAGGGCTTTTCTGCAGGTGCCGGCGGATATGTGCGGAGGAGGGTAAAGGCCGCCGCTCTCTCTTCGAATCGAAAGCCGACAGTATGTCGGCAGGGAAATGTCCACGGAAAACGACGATGCGAATGCTGTCGTCGCGACATACATAACGGATTGAGCGCGTTGCGCACAGCAAGCCTCGTCTGCGGAGACTTCCATGCGGTCTCCGCGACGAGGCTTTTGCGTTTCGGGCCGCAAGCGGACTAACGACACAGAGTTGTGTGGGGCGTAATAAAAAGGATACTAACGAAAGCTGCCTGGTCGGATATGATCAACGGATGAGTTAGTAAAACAGATAGTTATTTAATCATCAATTGTCAAGAATCAATTGGAGAGAGGAATGAATTTCAGACGATTTGCACAGAGTATATGCATGGCGCTGGTCATGCTCGGAATCGCTTCGACGGCCAGGTCGCAGGCGATTCCGGGAGCCGTTCAGCTTTCAGGGTCATTGACGTCGAACCGAACGCTTTCGGCCGATTCGGTCTACCAGATAACGGGATTGCTCAAGGTGGAAAACGGAGCGGTCCTCACCATCCCCAAGGGGACGCTGATCTACGGCGATAACCGGGGAACGCAGAACGGCATCCAGGTGCAGCAGGGGGGGCGTATCGAGGCGACGGGAACGAAGAACTGTCCGATTATCTTCGCCTCCGCCGTTCCGCAGGGATCGCGCGCCGGTGGAGACTGGGCCGGCATTATCCTGCTCGGAAACGCTCCGATCAACAACGGACCGACGGCAACCATCGAGGGTGGAACCGGAGGCGTCTATGGCGGGACCAATGCGGCCGATAACAGCGGAACGCTGAAGTATGTCCGCATCGAATATGCCGGATCCCTTTTCTCGGCCAACAACGAGATCAACTCCCTGACGATGGGGGGTGTGGGGACCGGGACAACGATCGATTACGTGCAGTGCAGCTACGGTCTCGACGATGCGTTCGAGTGGTTCGGCGGCACGGTCAACGTCAGCCACCTTGTGGCTTTCGGTACGCTGGACGACAACTGGGATACGGACAACGGATACAGCGGCATCGGCCAGTGGCTCTTCGGATTCCGGGACATCACGAAGTCGGACATCTCCACCTCGAACGGTATGGAGGCCGACAACGATGCGACGGGATCGACCAACACGCCCCTTTCCCATCCGAAGTTTGCGAACATGACCGAGGTGGGACCGTTCTACGACGGCACGGCCACCACCGGCATCTTCGGTCGCGTCGGACACTGGCGCCGCAATACGAACTATCAGTTGTATAACTCGGTGCTGACCGGCTACGATGAGGGGCTGCGTCTGGACGGAGCTGGAATCGCCGCAAAGATTGCCGGCACCTCCGCATGTCCGCAGCCGGGAAGTTTCGAGACCAAGGGAGTCTACGTCTCGGCCCGGAACACCACGCTGAACGCCGTCAGCGACGTCAGCGCGACCGATGCGGCCAACTGGTACGGCTGTACCGGTGCGGGAAATGGAAGCAGTACCACCTTCAACACCGCCGGACTGCTCGCGGTCGGTCAGGCCGACCTGAACAATCCCGATCCCCGTCCGTCGACGACGGCTGCTCCGGCTACCGGAGGCGTGACTCTGCCGGCGGCATACGGCGGACGGACTTCCACCAGCTACCGCGGAGCCTTCGATCCGTCGCTGAGCCGCGATCAGCAGTGGGATGCCGACTGGACCAACTACGATCCGCAGCGGACGACCTACGTGAAGCACAAGATCGGGTGGAACCTGGTTGCTCTTGCCAACACGCCGACCGGTGCGAACAACCACAAGGATTCGATCTACGGCTTCAACAGCTCCAACGCATTCAAGTTCGATCCGGTCAACGGCTATCAGACCGAGAACTCGATGAATTCGCAGGTCGGTTACTTCCTCCAGCTTGATTCGAACTGCATTGTCGAGCAGGTGGGGAATGCCGTTGCGCTTCCCACGACCACCGCTTCGCTTCCGGCCGGATGGAACATCGTT
>CAMLOB010000145.1 GCA_946481475.1 uncultured Chlorobiota bacterium
GAAGAGGGTATGCCGTAGAGGAATCGTTCATTCCCCTCCTGAAGATCGATGATCCGTTCCTCCGTGATCCGGCTCTTGCGAACGATCAGCAGCGTTTCGTCCCGCGCAATTCTTCGTTCGCCGGTCGAGTCCTGGATCATGAAGACCCCCCTGATCGTCGATGAATCCAGATCCCTGTCGCTGTAGAGGACACTCCAGTCGATACCGGCCGATCCTCCGGCATCCGGCTGTGCGCTGGAGTAGCGGGCGATCTCCTCCTCGTCGTTGCTCAGCACGATCTCCCACGCACGGAGTCCGGCCTCGACCTCCTGCGAGGTCTGCACTTTCACCATCGGCGCATCGAAATCCCGGTCGAGTCTGCGGCTGACGACCGGAGCCAGGATGTCCGCAGATGGGGAAGAGATCCCCACTCTTTCCTTTCTCCCTTCCGATCCGGCAACCGGAAGCACCTCGACGCGAAGGGAGTCGACATCCCAGATACGGGTCAGGTAGTCGCGAATCCTTTCGGCCCGCTGTTCTCCACGGAGCGAATCGTTCCCTTCCGGCTGCAGTGCAAGTCGTGCCCCCCGGTTGTTCCCCATCCGTATGCCGATCAGATCGAGCAGTCTCCCCTGCAAGGCAAACGGATCGAGAGCGACCAGAGAATCGAACGGGATGCGGTCCCCCGGTCCCCTCGTCCGGTACTCTTCCGGCAGGTCCGTCTCCCCTTCCGGAAAGGTAATTCCTGGAGCAAGTCGAACGACCTTGCAGCGGTCGACCTCGCGGAAGTTGACCCGGATCTCCTTGCGCCGTTCTTCCCCTTCAAGACCGTAGACCTGGATCGACGCACTCAGCCGGGGCTTTGCAGGAGAAGAGGCAAGGATCGTATCGACCGGGGGAGGAGGAGAAGGATCGGGAGGGAAGGTGAACTGCGGCGGATCGGGCTGATGCTCTCTTCGGTTCAGATCATAGAGGATGCCGAGGTTCCCGCTGAGTTCCAGGGAACTCCACGCCGCCTCGCGGACCGGAGAAAGAAGATCAAGACGACTTCCGGCTTCCAGCAGCAGGGAGAAGCGGGAAGCGACCGGAAGGTGTGCCCCTGCGGCTGCGGTCAGACCGAACGAGAGGGGACGGGTGGTGTAGGTCGGGCCCTCCACCATCGTTCGCGATCCCTGCCCGTCCGGAAAACTGAGATCGCCCGGTCCGAGGATGTGATCGCTCTGTTCGCTTTCCCGCCGGTAGTTGAAGCCGATGACCGGTCCGAGACCGAAATGAAACCGGTCGCCGATGCTCCGGGTTCCGAGCAGGGCAAGCTCCACCGATTCGGTCGTCGTCTCCAACCGGAACTCCCGCTCGATTTCCGTCACATTCTCCACATCCTGATCGAAGACCCAGGTCCCCTGGTCCGAATGCTTTGTGAGACGTGCGGTGACCGAGCGCCGGGAGGGGTTCAGCGTCAGACCGAAACCGTGGGGGAGGAGGTCGGGGAACGCAACGGACAATCCGATCCGTTGCGAGGCGACCGTGCCGGAAGAGAACGTGCCGCAACCGGGAGAGCCGGAGTAGATGGAGGCTTCCCCTTCGAGAAGACCGCGGGAGATTCCTCCGGAAGGGCCGATCAGGATGGAGGGGGATGTCTGCGCAAGGAGTCCGGCGGAGGGGAGGAGAATAATCCACAGAAAGGCAAGACAACAGAGACGAACCCGGTCTGCGGATCGGTCGATTCTGCTTGCTGCTGTTCTCGGATAGTCCACTGGTGCGGCGCCGTCGGTTGAAAGTTCGGGTTCCTCTTCGTCAGTCGGTCGGTCGGGTCAGTCGATCAGCAACGGATAGAACCCCCGTTCCTCCCGTTCAACAAGTTCAAGCATATAGAGGCCGCGGGGGAGATCGTTCAGGTCGAGTTGAAACTCCTTCGGGGTCCCATCCCCTTCGGGAAGAGGGATCGTCATGACTTTCCCGCCGAGACCATCATAGATGGAGAGATAAGCGATTCTCCCCTCGGGAGCCTGCCAGATCAGCGTCACGTTCGAGGAGGCCGGGTTCGGCTGTACCGAGCGGAGGGCCGCCCGCTTCCCGACGCCCGGAATGCGCCCGACCTCGCAACCGCTCAGGTAGACGATCCCCCGGATCGTGTCCCACATCGCGACCGAATCGGCCGGATCAAATTCTTCAATCTCCACCGGGTTGACGTCGCTGCCGGTTGAGAGGCCGAGGAAGGAGATCTGCAGAATCCGTCCGTCCGGAGAGATCTTTGCCGGATATGTCCCGTTGATCCTGATCTTTCCCTCACGCCCCTGCGAATAGGAAGCGCTCCCATCCGTTACGACCTTTCGGGTGAACAATGCTGCCGGTGAGACGCGCAGGTCTATAGTGTATGCCCTGCGATTGAGAATGTCGGTCGGCCAGATGCGTAATGTCAGGAGGGCTTCCTCCCCGGCATTCGCGTGGGCGGAATCGAGCCAGATGATCGGGATCAGTCCGTTCCCCCGGACGTCCGATCCGGTGCTTGTCCCCGCATCGGAACGTACGGTGATCCGATCTTCCGCTTCTCCCCTTCCCTCCGGACAGAAACGGACGTTGATGAGGAGCGAGTCTCCCGGTTCCAGTCGCCAGGGTTGTGCAGAGAGAGGAGCGATCTCGAATGCCTTGATTCCGCTCAGCCGGTCCGGAACGATTTCCGACAGAATCACAAAGGTGGTGTCGAAGTTGTAGAGGGTGATGACCGTGTCGCGACATCGTCCCGGAATGACCGAGCCGAAATCGATTTCCGTCAGGCCGAATCGTATCGCCGGAATTCTTCCGCTTCCCCGCAGGACGGTCATTCCGATTCCTCCACTTTCTTCCGAAAGCATGACCGGTTCGGCGTTGACGACTTCGCCGGTATCGACCGGACAGAAGCGGATCGGAATCCGGAACGTATCCCCCGGCGGGAGTTCTCTTCTCCAGCCGGGATCGTAGGATCCGATCAGATCAAAGCCTTTCTCCGGCAGACTCCCTTTCAGCTCGATTCCGGTAAAGGTCGCCGACAGTGAAGAGGTGTTCCGGGCCGTCAGAAACGTGTCGAGGCATCTTCCCAGGGTGACCGTGCCGAAATCGAACGTGTCGGGAAGACTGAACCGGACGACAGCCCCTTCTCCTCTCAGAATCCGCGCGACGACCGGTTCGCTCGCATTGCTTGTAATGTGCAGCGTATCGGCGACGGTCTCCTCCCGGTCCGGGCAGAACTCGACGACAACGGATTGACTGCGTCCCGGACGAATCGTCAGGGGAAGTTGAGAAGGGGAGAGAATGCGGTAGGGAGATCCTGCCGTTGCGATCCCGATTGTCCGGACCAGCAGGGGATAGTTGCCGTTGTTGCCGATCACGAAGCTGTCGATCCGGCAATCGTCGACTCTGACCGGACCGTAGTCGAGAACCGGCGGTGTGACGGTAATCAGGGGCCTGCCTCCACAGGCCGTGATGCCGATGTTGTGATAGTCGACCTTCTCTTCGGTTATCAGTCTCCACAGAAGTTCAACCTGAGCCGACAGGCAGCCCGTGTCGATGGGACAGAAGACGAGGATGATCTCGACGGTCCCGCCGGGAACAATCAACAGCGAGTCGATGACGGGGGCCGGCAGTTGCAGCGTCGGGGAAGGGGAGGAGAGAAGAAGCGAGTCGATGACGACCGTATCGGATGAGAGATTGGTGATCGGCAGCCGGAGCGTATCGCAGTTCCCGACGAGCGTCTGACCGATGAAGGCGGTGTCCGGGGCGGAGAAGAGCGAGTCGGCGGCGGAGAGGAGAGCCGGTTGTGGAAGAAATTCCGGCCGATCCGTTCTTTCCCCCTCTTCCCCTGTTTTCGTTTCGATAATCCCCTGCGCGGCCAGATGCGGCATGATGGCGACGAGAAAGAACAGAAAACAGAGCATTCCTCTTCCCCGGTCGGGTGGAAGGAAGAAAATGAAGGGGGGACGGAGTGCGTGCCGATTCCGTCCGGTCCCCGACGATCCGATCGGCCCTTCTCGTTTCGCAATTATCATAGGTTCCGTATATACTCCGATCCTGTATCGGATGACACGGGAGGAAAGGAAATCGTCACGACCGATTCGGTCCGGCGAAGTCGAAAAACGGGATCGGAAAATTTTCCTTCGATTTGCCTTCCGACTCGTGACATTCTTCTCCCCTTCCGTGCCATACCTCTGAAAGCGATTCCAGCCCATGATAATGAAGACGAAGGACATAACGGGAAAGGAACCCGGCAGAGACGTGAAGAAGCCGAAGACATCAGGTTCCCCGGCGGAGAACAACGCAAAACGGGGAACGGACGACACGACGCTCTTCAGCCGGTTCCAGTCCGGAGATGACGGGGCGTTTCTGGAGTTGTTCGACCGCCACGCCAACCGGATCGGGCGGTATTGCTACCGGATGATCGGCGATCCCGACCGGGCGCAGGATGTGGCGCAGGATGTCTGGGAGAAGATCATCAAGCTGCGGGGCGACGAGAGTTACCGGCTCCGGAATCCTCTCGGTCTGCTCTACACGATCGCCCGCAATCTGTCGCTGAACCACCTGCGTGACCGTCGCGACCACGTCTCGCTGCAATCGCTGAAGGAGGATGATCACCCCCTTGTCGAGACGAAGGAACTGTCGCGACTTGAGGAGATGGCGGTGATCGCACTGCAACGGCTTCCTTTGGCACAGCGGGAAATTCTGATCCTTCACTCCTATTCCGACTACACGTTCGAGGAGATCGGAGAGATGGTCGGGGAGAATCCCGGGGCAGTACGGACGCGGGCGTGGCGGGCACGGCAGCAGTTGAAGCGGATCATCGCCGCTCTGATCGAGTTCGAGGAGAATCAGGAGAAGTCGTAGCGACACGAGCGGGATACCTGTCCGGCATTGATGCTCAAGATGCCTGCCGGACATTAACGATAGAGTATAACAACAAGACCACTACAAGGGGACCGCGCCGCAGAAGCCGACCGTCTGGCGGCATCCGGTCCCGGAGAAGAAGACAATGACACGGACAGAACGGGAACAACTGATCGAGCGCTACCTGGGAGGCAGGTTGACCCCGGCCGAGGAGCAGGAGTTCTTCATCGAGGTGGCCACCGACAGGGAGATGCAGTACGACCTGAAAGCCTCCCGCGTGGTGGAGAGTGCCATCCGGAAGGATCGGGAGAAGGCCCCCGATTCCTGGAGCGGGGTGCGGGGAGACCTGGCTGCAATGCTTGCCGCACAGAAAGGGGTGCCGGCGAACTCCGAAAGTGAGCCTCTCCCGACGACACGCTTCCCGATCTTCAGAGGGGGCTCCGGCTGGATCGTGACGGCGGCTGTTCTCTTCGCGGTCGCCTTCACCTCCCTGCTCATCAGCCTGATCGCCATCGACAGAACAAGCATCGAGCGGACCGCCAGGCCGAGCGTTGCCGAGCCGCCGGTGCGGGTGGAGGAGTCGACGGGTGTGGAGAGGGGGGAGGAAGAGGGTATTCGGGCGTTGCAGCAAAGGGCGTCAGAAGAAGAAACGGTGGAAAGGCCCGGAAGAACTGTTCAGGAGGAAGTCCGGGCCGACAGGCCGGGACGGAGCAGAGGGACCGATCAGGCCCTTCAGGGGAGAGGGCGGCCGGAAGATGCCGGAGAGATGACGTCTCCTCCTGTCCATCCCGAAACCCCTCGCGTCGATACGATCAACCCCAATGGAGGGATGCCGTTCGATGTCGAGGTGCCTGTGAATAAAAATTAAACAGACCGATCAACACCAATCGCCGCAATGGAGAATATTATGAATCAGATCTACAACCTGCTGTGGAAGAAGAGAGGACATGACTTCGTTCCTTCCCTTCCCTTTATACTTGGTCTTCTGTTCCTGCTGGCCGGAGCCGTATCGGCCGAGGCACAGACGATCACCTTCTCTTCCAGTCCCGTTCCCGACGGCAAAACCACTGCCGAAGGGAGTGTGGGGGAAGAATATCTCTACACTGTTCACGCGGCATCCGGCAACGGAGGCGCCATCCTCTACCGTCTCAGCTTCGGTCCGGCCGGCATGAGGGTGAGCAGGGAAGGAGCACTTACGTGGACACCGACCCGACAGGGACTCTACATGGTGGAGGTCAAGGCCAGTCTGATGGACAATCCGGCCGTCTCGCAGACGCAGCGATGGGGGATCAATGTCTCCCTCTCCTCCGGCACTCCCTCTTCCATTGATCTTGCCCCGTGCGGCGACAACGAGACGTGGGTGCCGATGGATGAAGGGCTTCCTCACCAGGGGGTCGCTTCGCTGGTGAATGAAAACGGCCTTTACGTTATCCGGCGGGAACCTGCGAATATCGGCCTGCCCGATTATGTCGTCTCGCTCTGGAACGGAAATTTCTGGAGCGACGTCACCCGGTTCGAGGCCGGGCAGCCGCCGAAGGATTTTATCGAGTACGACGGAGCACTCTATATCTGCGGCTACTTCAAGGGCTTGAGTGATCCTCCGACAAGCAACAGCGGTCTGGCGCGATGGGATGGAACGGAGTGGGAGGTGGTGGAAACCGGAGCGCTGAATGGTGGGGTTCTTGCGATGGAAGTCTACAACGACGAACTCTACGTTGCCGGGAGCCTTAACTATCTGGCCGGCGATAGCCGCCATGCCGTGAGGAAGTGGGACGGGACGGAGTGGACGCAGGTCGGAGAACTTGAAGGGCTTATCTACGATCTTCTCGCCTTCGACGGCAAGCTCTACTGCGCCGGAATCTTTACGTCAATCGACGGTGTCGAGGCGAAAGGGGTAGCCGTGTGGGACGGATCGGAGTGGAGTGCCGTGGGGGACCGGGATCTCTCCCCTTCAGAGGGGCTGGTCGTCTACGAGGATGATCTGTTTCTGATTCGTCCCACCGGCAACTACCCGGTTCCCCGATCCGAACTGCTGATGAAGTGGGACGGGACGGAGTGGACTGGAGTGGAGACGATCCTTAAGGGAGTGCTTTTTGAACCAAAGGCCATCTCCTACGGAGGGGAGTTGTATCTGGCCGGAACGCACGTCGACAGCAGTGCCGCAGATCCTGAAAAACAGTGGCAGTCGGTGATTCTGCGCTGGGATGGAACGGAGTGGTATCCGGTCTCCAGATTGAACCGGGAAGTCAGTTCCTTCAGCCTCTACGAGGGGGGGCTCTACGCCGTCGGTCCGTTTACCGAATCCTGCAACGGCGAAGTCAACCATGTGGCCCGTCTCTGCAACGAGGAGAGTTGCGGAAGAATATCGGGGAGCGTTTTCCATGACGGGAACGGGAACTGTGGGCAGAATGGCGGGGAAAAGTGGATGAGAGAACGGGTGATCGAAGTGCAACCCGGTCCGTATTACACTACCACAAACGGGAAGGGGGAGTACGGCTTCTGGATACCGACCGGAACCTATACCGTTGATGTCGCCCCGGTCGCCTACTGGAACAGAACCTGTCCGGACGACGCGCCGACGGTGATTCTCTCGTCGGCCGGGAGCAAGGCCGATAACGTCGACTTTGCCCTGCAATCAACCCCCGGAATCTATGATATACGCGCAAGTGTGATGAACGGCATCGCCCGTCCGGGCCGGGACATCTCCTACACGGTCCTCTGCCGCAACGTCGGCACCGAACCGGCCTCCGGTTCCCTTGCCTTCACCTATGACGACCGACTCGATTTGCGTGCGGCTACCGCCACACCTGATCGGCAGAACGGTAACATCCTCGAATGGGACTTCACCCGACTCGATGTCGGCGAGGATCTGGTGATCACCGTCACGCTCAACATCCCGACAACCATCCAGCGGGGAGAAACCCTCTGCGCCTTCGCCGAGGCGAACTTCGAGAAGCGGGATGACGACCGGCTGCTGAGCGATAACCTCGACTCCAACTGCACCGAGGTGCGGACTTCGTATGACCCGAACGACATCCGCGTGACGCCCCACCGCGAACTCGGCGAACTCGGCTACGAGACGCTTCTGCCGAACGACTCGGTGCTGACGTACATGGTGCGGTTCCAGAACACGGGGAACGACACGGCCTTCCGTGTGGTGGTGCGCGATACGCTGGGTGTGGACCTTCTGGAAGTGGCGAGCATCGAGTTGGGAGCGTCGAGTCATGGGTACGAGTTTTCGATCAGCGGCCATGGGGAGCTGGAGTGGCGTTTCGAGAACATCCTGCTACCGGACAGCGGAGCGAGCGAGGTGGGGAGTCACGGATACTTCAAGTACCGAGTGCGGTTGAAGCGGGGGCTGGGTCCGTTGACGGAGATTGCGAATCGGGCCTCGATCTACTTCGACTACAACGAGCCGGTGATGACCAACACCGTCGTCAGCGTCACCA
>CAMLOB010000146.1 GCA_946481475.1 uncultured Chlorobiota bacterium
TCTCCCGCCTCCTACCGTTGCGCCGAATGCATAGCTGAGTCCGCTGCCTTGCCCGATCGTGTGACCGCCCCCTCCTCCGACCGTCGCGTAACTGTATAGCACGGTGGCAGGATCGTCCAATCGTCGAACCCAGGTAAAGGACCCGCCCCTTATCGTGGCGTACGAACATCTGACATCGACGATGTTTCCGCTTCCTCCACCAATCGCCGCATTGCTGGCGCGATCCCACATCCGGTTTAGGGATCCTCCCCCAATCACGCTGCCATTGGCGTCGTATATGATATTGGACCCACCGCCCATAATCGCGGTTGCTGAAGCCGACCCTTCGGTATTGGACTCTCCCCCACCGATGATCCCAAGGCTACTGTATGGGCCGACGGTGTTTGATCGCCCCCCGCCGACGCATGCCACATTTGAAAGATCAATCATGTTGGACCGACCTCCAAGAATCGCTGCATACAGGTCTGAAGAGTCGATGCTGTTGTTATCTCCGCCACCGATCATGGCATACTGTGAGCTTCTAATCTCGCCACTCGATCCGCCCCCGATCACCGAATACTGACCCCGAATTGAAAGCAACACATTGCCTGACCCACCCCGTATCGTTGTACCCGTTCCGCTCGTATTCTCCACACCGTTATTCTCTCCACCGGCAATGAGGCTGTAATTGGCCATCGCTATCTCCGTTGCACTACTACGGGCGAACTGAAGGTCGACTGCGCTCACTCCACGTGCATTCCCCCCGGTATCCCGCTGCAGACTCCCATTCTCGTTCAGGATCAATGAATTGGCTATCGTTCCACTCGCTCCCCGTACCTGAATCTGAAATGCCGCACTGTCGGTCGTTCCGAGAACGTCCGTGCCGGGCACTGTACCATTATTGCCTGCCGCCAGCCAGAACCCTGATCCGCCGCTCCCCGGAGAAGCCAGCATAAACTCCGCCGTTCCGGTTCCGGGATCCGGTATCGTGAGGATGAGGTTGTGCGGCAGTGCTGCGGGCGTCCGTATCGTTATGGTGTTGAATGTGGAATCGGCCCCGTTGTCGTCCAGGACCAGACGTTCCGCACGCACATCACGATCCTGTGCGTGCAGATCAGCCGTCACGACAACGAGCGAGACTAATGCCACCACGGCAAGGCTTCGGGTCAAAACATTCAGGATATTGTTGTCAACTGATATCATGGTATCGAATCTCTATTCGGCATTGAACACGTTGGTCTCATCCTTCGATTCGACCCCGTCTGAGGAGTGTTTGGCTCCCTGTTGCTCCAGGGTCTGTACCGCGGAACGTAGTGCCTGTATCTGCTCCTTCTGCGTTCCGAGCAGGTGCTCCCGGGTTGCGAGTTGCGCCTCAAGTCTTTTTACACGACTCTCCAAACCGGAACCATCATCCGGTACTGCAATCGCGGTCGGTATGTCGGAGCCGTCAAGACCGGCACTCGGAGTGACGGTCCCCCATGTCAGGGTAACTCTGTCGCCGCTCAGGGCCGAAACTTGCAGAACCTCACCGGTCTGACCCGGCTTTGCTGCGGGAAGGATGTACGCGACCGTATCGCCGAGAGACGGAGCCTCAAACGACGTGAAGTACACGGAGCTCGGGAAGTCTCCGGTCGTCGTGTTTGGCTCATAGAATCGGATCTGACTCGCGGCGCCGGTGTTGTTTGCCAGCCAGAGATCGGCATTACCGAAGACCGCAATATTGGATTCCGAGATGGTCATATTCCCCCCCCCGTCGTTGGCAAGAAATCCGAAGCTGTGGTCGGCATTGAGCGTCATTGCTTTGCCGCCGGGTATCACTGAATACTGACCATTGATGAAATTTCCCCGCCCTCCGCCTATCGTCGAGTAATCGCTTTGTGCGCGGATCTCATTCGACCGTCCTCCCCCGATCGTCCCGTAATCGGTACTGTCATCGATTACGTTGGCGCGTCCTCCACCGATCGAAGAATAGGTGGCATAGCCTCCTACGTTGTTAGCCCATCCTCCACCGATTGTGGAATATTCGGCGCCGGCAGCGACGTCGTTAAAGAATCCTCCTCCGATCATTGCATAGCTGGCACCATGCCTGATGCGGTTATTCTCACCCCCACTGATCGTCGAATACCGGGCCGTGTCATCTACTCTGTTGAATTCTCCTCCACCTATGGTGGAATGATCCGCTCCCGGCCTAACGAGGTTCTGGTATCCTCCACCAATTGTGGCATAATTGGCACCAGGCCAAAGTTTGTTTTGCCCTCCGCCTCCGATCGTTCCGTGGGTGGTAGCGGAATCGATGATGTTCCGGTATCCTCCCCCTATGGTGGAATAGTCGGCTCCGGTCTCAATCGTGTTCTCTCGTCCGGCTCCGATCACTGCATACCGGGCATTGGTATCAATCGTGTTGAGTCTTCCTCCACCTATCGTTGAATAGATGGCACCGTCACTGATCGTGTTGGACGCTCCTCCCCCAATTGCGGCACCATCGGCAGTCGAGGCGATGCCGTTGTTCTGCCCGCCTCCGATGACACTGTAAGCACTCGCCGCTACCTGAGTCGCCCCGCTCCGGGAAATCTGAAGGTCCACAGCCCCTGCTCCCCGCGCCTCTCCTGCGGTATCCCGCTGCAGGCTCCCGTTCTCGTTGAGGATCAGCGAGTTGGCTATCGTTCCGCTTCCTCCACGCACCTGGAGTTGCAGTGCCGCGCTGTCCGTGGTCCCCAAAAAGTCGGTGCCGGGCGTCGTTCCGCTATTGCCGCCGAGCAGCCAGGAGTTCGATCCTCCGCTCCCGGAAGTCAGCATGAACTCGGCTGTTCCGGTTCCCGGATCGGGTATGGTCAGAACGACATTCTGCAGTAGTGACGAGGAAGTTCGTATCGTGACGGTGTTGACTGTGGAGTCGGTTCCATTATCATCGAGAACGAGCCGTTCGGCGCGCAGATCACGATCCTGCGCGTGCAAGGCGGTTGTCACGATCAGGAGAGAGAGGAGGGCCACCGGGAAAACGCTCTGCTTTATACCATCCATAATACGTTGTTATGAAAGACGATCACGCTGCACGCTCTTTCTGAGCCGGACAGCAGGAAATGCTCTCCGGTTGCCACATCCTGTTTGCGTCGAATTTCCGGATATGAGGAGTGTGACCGGACACAGAAGAGGGATCCTATTTTACTACCGGACCTCAAGTATATCGGAGTTCTCATGTCAGTGCAAACAGAGCTTCCGGTACAAATCCTTTTTTGTACCACAATCGGGAGGAGATTGACTCAGGAGAGCGAAAAGGGAAGTTCCGTTCGGGCAAGACAGGATGGTTGCGGCGTGATGAGGTCAATCTGTGATTCCGGCTTGTGGAGGACCCTGCAGTGCGAGTGTGATTTCTTACAGGAGAGGGGAGGAGCAAAAGAAACGGCTAACCCCTTTTACAGGAGTTAGCCGTTTGAAGGTTGCCCGACAAGGACTCGAACCTCGACTAACAGAACCAAAATCTGCTGTGCTGCCAATTACACCATCGGGCAGTCTCATCGCGAGGATGAGGAGGAATCGACCGGTGAGTGAATCATCCTGTCGATTCGGCCTCAAAAATACGTAACCGGGACATATCTCCGTTCTTTTTGAGACTTTCTCACATTCTTCTTTTCCATCGGATTCTTCCTTTCACAGAAAACCCCGACGCTCTGAAGCGCCGGGGTTTCGTGGAGAGGGATGGCCGGGGATCATCAACGAGTGATGACCAGCCGATCGGTCAGTACGTCGTCCCCGGTTGAGAGGCGTACGACGTAGATGCCGGCGGCAAGACCTTCGGTCGGAATCGTCAACATTCCCTCACCTGCGGTGAAGCGTTCGCGGATCGGCGAGCCGATCATCCTGCCCTGCATGTCGAAGATTCCGGCGGTCACCTCGGTTGCGCTCCGAAGTCGGAAGCGGAGTTGGGTTCGATTGGTTGCCGGATTCGGGTAGAGGGCCAGGCCTTCCCGTTCCGAGAAGATGGTCTCATCCGCCACGCCTGCAACTCCCGCTTCGGGGTCTCTCTCGTCTTTCCCGTTTTCCTGCAGCCCGTCATCTGTAGTGTCGGTCCGTCCGATCACGACCTCAACCATCCGTCCGCCGCAACCGCTTCCATCGGAGACCAGTGCCCGGTACGTTCCCGGATGGCGGACCCGGATCACGTTTCCGATATCTCCGGTCGACCAGCGGACGTCGGGATAACAGTCGACCGAGAGGAAGACCGTTCCCGGAGCGTCGAATTCTTCCAGTCCTTTCCGGACCGTGATGCGGGGCTCCGGCAGTCGGGACGTTCCGGTCCAGCCGTTCTCACGGTAAAGACCCCGCATCTCGCAGTCGCTGAGTTGCCGGTTGAAGAGCCGGACGTCGTCGATCAGTCCGGTGAAGAACCGGTCCCGGTTCCGTTCGGTGCCGATGAACAGAGAGGTCGGATCGAACCGCGAGACGTTCAACGCCCCCCGCTGCCGGTAGCGTTGCCGGTAATCGGTCAGCTCCTCGCCGTCGACATAGAGGGTGATCTCGTCCCGCACAGGGGAGACCGCAACGGCCAGCATGTGCCACTCGCCGTCGTTCAGCGGTTGCAGTCCTCTCCGCTCATCCGACCAGTTCCCATCGTCGCCGATCTGTGTGGTAATCCTGCTTCCGTCGGCGATATGAAGCTGATAGCCGGGATAGGAATTGTTCGGCGGACCCTTGCAGACGATCCCGGCATACTCCGGCTGCTCCCGGCAGAACTTTACCCACGAGACGACCGTGAAGTCGTTCGTGCCGAAGCTCAGGTCTTCGTTGTGCGGCACTTCGATATACTGGCGTTCGCTTCCGTCGAAGGCGTAGGCGCTCCGGCAGTTGCCGAACCGGTCGTAAGTGAGGCGTGCGCCGTGTACGATGCCGTCATGTCCGTTTCCGCTCTCGTCCTCTGCGTTCTCGTTGAAAGGATACCAGGCCACCGGGCCGTCGCTCTGCCGCCAGTCTCCCATATGGTAGATGTAGGCGATCTCCCGGGGGCTCAGCGCACGGGCGTAGAGGCTGACGTCGTCGATATCGCCATCGAAGAACCGGTCAAGATTTCTTTCGACTCCGATGTAGAGGGGGGTCGGGTCGAAGCGCGAGACGTTCAGCCGTCCCCGCTGCGTATAGACCTGGCGCACATCGGTTACAGGCACTCCGTCGACATACTGAAGAATAGTATTGTTCCGTGGCGAGACGGTGACCGCCAGCATGTGCCACCGGCCGTCGTTCAGCGCCGTGGTTCCCCGGCGTTCGTCCGACCAGTCTCCCTCGTCGCCGATCTGCGTGACGATCTCCCCATCCTGTCCGAGATGAAGCTGATAGCCGGGATAGGAATTGTTCGGCGGACCCTTGCAGACGACTCCGGCGTATTCCGCCTGCTCTTCGCACGATCTGATCCAGGCGACGATCGTGAAGTCGTGCCGGCCGAAGCTCAGCAATTGATTGTGCGGGATCACCACGTGGTCTCCCTCGGCGGCGGAGAAGTGAAGAGCTGCTCCCGGACGACCGAACCGGTCGCTTGTCGGCGTCCCGCCGATGACCTGTCCGTGGAGTCCGCTGCCGCTTCCATCGTTTGCATTTCCGTTGAACGGATAGGAGGCGACCGGTCTCTGAGCGGCAAGCGAAGCAAAGCCTGTGATAAAAAGTATGGCAGTAATGCAGAGGACACGGGTTGAACTATGCATGATGGTCTTGATAAACGGTTAATGAAATGAGATGAACATTTCTTATTGAATCAGGAGGAAGAGTGACCCTCGCTCCGGTGTTATCTTTGCACCTGTTCGTACTGAAAAGACACCGCAGAGAGATAAAGTTCTTAACGATTCGGGGAGCGGATACTTCCGCATGAAGGGGGAGAGAAGGGCGGATCGACAGGGATTGATTGTGATGGGAGTGAATCTGCGGATGGTTCCGCACGGCGAACGTGACGGAACGGAACGATGAAGGGGAAGTTCTCCCCGTTCCGACGGTCAAAACATCCGGCATCACGCTTCGGCACGCCGTTTGTGAAGACCCCCGATAATTACACAGGCAATTTTTACCAACCAGAACAGGAAGCGGGTATCGACAGTTGTTCCTCCGTACAGGGCGTTTGAGAAACACTCGGATTTGACGGCAGCAAGACTCCCTTTTCCCGTCGTGGAAGGGCCGTCCGACCGAGCATCGAAAGCAAACAACCATACTCATACTATATAAACGGAGGCACACATGAAACGCAACGCCATTGCATTCCTGGGAGCGCTTGCTCTTCTTTTCACAGCGGGAACCTACTCCGCGTCGGCACAGACGGCCGGAGGCTCGATCCTCGAGCAGGTTTCCCATCTTCTCAAAGATTCCTATTCGTTCGGATTCAACAGCAAGGGGACATCCCTGACGCTGCGGAACACCGTTACCGGTACGTCCGGAGTGATTCTGGACCGGAACGAGGGATCGGTCATCATGCGGATCCATCTCGGCAATCTCTCGGCTCTCTCGGAGAGCGGAAGAGAGGCGGCCCGGGAGAAGATCACGTTTCTGAACACCGACCTTGCCGTCGGAACGATCCTGATCGCCGACGGAGGAGATGTGATGATGGAGCACTACGTGCGTACGATGTACGCGCAGGCGACCGGAGTTGCGGATATGGTGACCCGCTTTGCAGCCGAAGCTGCCCGGCAGAGAGTCGCTCTGTTCGGATAAAGGGGAGACGGGACGACCGGTTGAACAGGGGGGCGGAAGTGATGTCCGATCGACGATGAACAGCCAGGCTCCGGACACCGCCCTGATGAGAAGAAACGGAGACACGTTGGTATTGGTGAATGAGGCGAGGGGGATTTGTTCCCCCTCGCTTTTTTAATTTAGTCCGACGATCACTCCGCTACTCAATCACGACGTTCAACTCCGTCGCCATGCACAGAATCACACGCACTCCTGTTCGGCTGTTAACAATCCTTCTCTTTCTTCCTTTTGCCTGCACCGAAGCCGAGCGTGAAATGACGGATTCCCTTCCCGTCGACTCCGTACTCTCTGCCGAAGACAGTATAGGGAGATCATCCCCTCCGGTGCTCAGCTACGATCCCGGATGTTCGGACGACCGCCAGTATGCCGGGGGGGAGGACCCCGAGGATTTCGGTATAAATCGGAAGCGCTATATCCTGCGGGATCTCGCTACCGGCCGGTACCATACGATTGAACTCTGTCATGGCCTGCTTCTGCTCCGTGATGGTGCGATGACTCTTGACACATTCGAGACGTTGGCCTATACATGGGACTGGCATACTTACGGGCAGTCGGTGGAAGTCCATGATTCCATCATCCTTGCGAACGAGGCTATCGGGAAGGGGAACAGTCAGTCGGGCTACGTGCAGTTTATCGGAATTGTTGACGGCAGGATAAGACTCTTGGCGCAGGTAGGATCCCGTGGTTATAACCCTGTCGACTTCGGCTACTATCAGCTCACGTATGAAATAGCTCGGAAGCCGCTCCGGATCTCCTGTCGGGAAGAAGTGTCCGGGACCGGATCGGAAGATGGGGCGTCACGGGAAATTGAAGGAGAGTATCGCGATCAGATACTGCATCTTGATACGAACGAGCATATTCTTTACAGTCATCGGCTTTCTCTGAGCGGCATACCGTCATACCGAGAAGGTAATGTGACCGCTTCGGAAATCACCGGAACCTTTCCAGGAATTCTCTTCTTCTATACGCCGAGGAAGGTCTATATCGGAGGTCGATGGTGCAATCTCTCCAGACGGCATTCAGGGCATTCGGAAGAAGAGTCGGGCTTATGGACTGAACAGGTGCGGTACAGTGGTAAGGATGGATGGGAGTGTCATTGCGAATAAAGAAGAACATAAAAAGAGGAAGCGCGTAGCGATTATCATTCAGCACGCGCTTCCTCTTTTGAATCTGATGGGGTGCTTCCGGTCAAAAGACCGGCGTCTCCTCATACACCCCGTAAACCTCCTCAAGCAACCGGCACATCTCCCCGACGGTGACGTAGGCCCGGGCGCAGTCGAGGACCGGAGGCATCAGGTTCAGTTCTTCCTGCGCGGCCACGCGGAGCGTGTTGAGCGTCTCCTCCACCTTTGCCTGATCGCGTGTCGCTTTCAGTTCGCGGAGGCGTTCAACCTGCTTCAGCTCCACCTCCTTCGAAATCTGGAGGATCGGGATGTCGATCTCTCCTCCCTCC
>CAMLOB010000147.1 GCA_946481475.1 uncultured Chlorobiota bacterium
AGCGTATCTCCTTCCAACGTGATAAACATCGGATCCGGTTTCGAAGTAGCTTTCTGGCTTGAGCGCAGTTTTCCTCGCTTTGTCAGAACGGACGACTCACCGACCGTGATTTCCGTGGGGGCAGGACCTTCATCGCCATATGTTTTTTCCGTATACATATGGGCTTTGGGAACAAGGGAGACTTTTACCTTCACTTCCGCATCATCTCCCGGCTTCCCCTTAATGGACTTGGTTAGCTGTGTCCACGTGGTATGCCGGTTCTTGAGCTGCCCCCACGCCCCCACACTCCCCCCGATCCCGATCAGCAGGAGGAGCGGGAAAAGTAGGGACAGATTCCATCGGCTTGAAGTGCGCGTCGCAGTATTCATGATGTCGTGCGGAAGTATTGGTCAACAAATAGTGTTTGCGGAAAACCGGAGTTTGCGTGCCCCGAAGACGGATCAGCTCTTCCGGATGTTGAGTTCGATTTCGAAGCGCTGGTCCATCGGGGGGATGCAGCGTTTGTCGTCGCAGGTCATGTACAGGAAGCTGATCCAGCCCTTGTTCTTACCTCGCGGAGCGTCTGCGGCAATCCGCAGCGGAACGGTCAGCGTCACCGTCCCCTTCCAGTATTCGGTCATCACCGTGTCCTCGTCGAGACTGAAGTTCGGATCGTACGTGCGTATCGGTTTGATGTCGGAGGTCAGCTCTCCATCAAAGTGCAACGTCGTGTCGGTCGTGATCTCCATGGAGACCGGTCCGTTCCCTTCGTATCGATGCGGTGTATAGATATGAGCCTTCGGTACCAGTTTCAGTCGCACTCTGGCGTAGACGATCTCTCCCCGCTCCCCCTCGAGCGTCGGCGTCAGGAGTTCCCACTCGACGTCCGGACTTCTGAACTGGGCGAAGAGTTGCTCCGTTCCCACCGAAAGAAGAAACGCGGAGAGGATGAGCAATCCGAATCCGCGTTTCGCCGATGAATGTCCGATCAGTGCGTTCATGCCTTCAGGGTTGACTGGTTCCGTCGGTATCTCCAGGTCTGTCCCGGTGACGGATAGCCGGGACGAATCATGCCGCGCCGGCCGCCTTGTCGGCGACCGGCTTGTGATGCCGGCCGTTGCCGTTTGCCTGCGACTGTGTTTTCGGTACCGCCGTCATCCAGCCGTGGGTGTCCTCGATCTCGCCGTACTGCAGACCGGTAATCGTGTTGTAGAACCGCTCGCGAAGCGAGTCGGGGCGCTCGTTGATTTCGTACTCCTCTCCAAGCCAGCCGAGGACGCCGATCGGTGCGATCACGGCGGCGGTTCCGCTGCCGAACGCCTCCTGAAGATCACCCGATTGCTGCGCCTCCATCACCTCGTCGATCGAGATGCGCCGCTCCTGAACATCCACGCCCCACTCCCTTGCCAGCGTGATCACCGTGCGGCGCGTGACGCCGTCGAGAATCGTCCCCTCCAGCGGTGGGGTGACCAGCACGTCGTTGATGACGAAGAAGACGTTCATCGTTCCGACTTCCTCGATGTGCCGGTGTTCCTTTGCGTCCAGCCAGAGAACCTGGTCGTAGCCCAGCTTCCGGGCCTCGGAGGAGGCTTTCAGGGAGGCGGCATAGTTCCCGGCGGTCTTCGCTCCACCGGTCCCCCCTTCCGCCACGCGGGAAAATTTTTCCTCGACAAGAATACGGGTCGGGGCCATGCCCCGCGAATAGTATGCGCCGACCGGGGAGGTGATGATGAAGAGCCGGTACTCGTTTGCCGGACGGACTCCGAGCATGTTCTCGGTGGCGATCAGCGTCGGGCGAATATAGAGGGCCGTTCCGCGGTCTCCCGGCACCCAGCGCCGGTCGATGTCGATCAGGGTCAGCAGGCTGTTCATCAGAAATTCCTTGTCGAACTCCGGCATCACCAGCCGCTCGGCAGAACGGGCAAAGCGATTGATGTGATCCTGTCCTCTGAAGAGATTGATCGAACCGTCCTCCCAGCGATAGGCCTTTTGCCCTTCAAAGATCGACTGACCGTAATGCAGGACAAGGGAGGAAGGGTCGAAACTGAAGGGCTGGAACGGGACGATGCGCGGACTGTGCCACCCCCCTTCCCGTGTGTAGTCCATCAGGAACATGTGGTCGGAAAAGTACTTGCCGAATCCAAGCTCCGCCGTCGGGGGCATCTCCCGCGTCCGTTCCGCTCGTTCTATCACCAGTTGCATAGTTCGGCCTCGCTGATTATAAATGGATATATCTTTTCGTACTCTTTGCAGCAATCGGGATCGACCCGATCATCAATCCTTGCCGGATCGACCTGGAATCGAACGACCCGGAACAATGCTCTTCAGCCGGTCGGATCAGAGCGGACAGGGAATATACAAGAGAAGAAGATATGATGGAAGGGATTCGGGTACAACTCTGTAGCGAAGGACAGGGAAGGCTGAAATTCGGGGTTTTTCAAGCAATTTAACGGAACTCCCCCCTTTCTTCAGACGTTCTGTTGCAGGATCGTCCGGCGAGTGGCATTTTCGGTTCAAGGAGAGACCAATACTATGGCCAGCAATACGGGAGGACAGTCGACGACCCCCAGATCGGGTTCAACCGCTTTTACACGGTTGATCAGTGCCGAGGAGTCGATGGTATTTACTGCGCGGGTGCGTCGAAGCCCGGCGTTTCGCTGGACGTTGCTCCTTCTCTCGACCGCCGTCATCGTTCTGCTCTTTCCCCACTCCACCGATATCGAACAGAACCTCGATGCCGGCTCCATCTGGTCGGGCGATACGGTCAGAGCTCCCTTCTCCTTCCCCCTGTTCAAGGATGAGCAGACGATAGAGCAGGAGAAACAGAGGGCGAGGGATTCGATCCTGTTGACATTTACGCCGACCGGGTTCTCGCTGTCGGGACTTGAGGATACGCTCCGGACAGTTATCGGTCGCGTCGACTCCGTAACCGTTGAGATTCCGTTCCTTTCCGAACAGAATCGTGCGTGGATCCGTGCCTTGCCGGAGGAGAGCCGGGGGGAGACGCTGCAGGGATTGATCCGGGCGATCATTGCGGGGAGTCGTGAACCGTTGACCGCCGGCGTTATCGACCGGTCGAAATCCTCGATCAAGAAGGATCGTATCGTTGTGCGGCGCGGGCCGGCCTACGAGGAGGTGATCTCCCTGCGCCCCCTCTTCGACAGCCTGCAGGCGATGCAGGCATTCGAGGCGAACCTGGCGCGGCAGGGTGTGAAGGAGGAAGAATATGCCGTCGCCCTCGAACTATTCCTTTCGATCTGGCAGCCGACCTACCGCTACAGTTCCTCGCTGACCAGCGAGGCGCAGGAGATGGCGGCCAACGCCGTTCCCAAGACCAGAGGACTTGTCCGCGAAGGGCAGATCATCGTGACGCCGGGGGAGGAGATCACCGAGAAGACGGCTCTGATGTTCCAGAGCTATGAGCGTTCCCGCCGTCTCAGGAACGAAGGGGGTTCCCGCTGGCTGCAACTGCTCGGGGCCATCGGACATGTGATCATTTTGCTCGGCCTGCCGCTGATCTATCTCTACAATTTCCGTCGGCGCATTTTTAACGACAATCTTCAGCTCGGCATCATCTTCACGCTGATCGTGATGGTCGGTCTGATGGCCTGGCTCTCCCTCTCGATCGTTACGCCCCTCCCGATCGAGTATCTGATTCTCCTCCCCTTCCTCTCGATGCTCCTGGCCATTCTCTTCGATTCGCGGACTGCCTTCTACCTGACGGTCGTCTCCTGTCTGATCGTCGCCGGCATTCGCGGGGCCGACTATGCGGTCGCCATCGGACTCCTTTCGGCCGGCGTCATGGCGGCCTATACGGTGCGGGACATCAAAAGCCGGACGCAGCTCTATCGCTCGATCGCCTACGCCATCTTCGGCTTTACGCTGGCGATCCTGGCTCTCGGTCTGGAACGGGGGGCAACATTCGAACAGCTTGCGCTGCAACTCGGCTTTGCCGGGATCAACTCGGTCGTCTCGCCGGTCCTGACGTTCGGGGCGATCTTCCTCCTTGAACGATTCTTCAACATCGCCACCGATCTGAAGCTGCTGGAGTATGACGATCTGAACCATCCGCTGCTCCGTCAACTGGCCGACAAGGCTCCCGGCACCTACCAGCATACGCTGACGATCGCCCGGCTGGCTGAAAGTGCCGCCGGCGCAATCGGTGCCAATGCGTTGCAAGCGAAGGTCGGAGCCTATTTCCACGATATCGGAAAGATCGCACGGTCGGAATACTTTGTAGAGAATCAGATGGGGATCGGCAACAAGCATGACAAGATCAAGCCGGAACAATCGGCGAAGATGATTCGGGAGCATGTGCTCGACGGGATCAAGATCGCCAGACAGTACGGATTGCCGGAACGGATCATCGACTTCATCCCGACGCATCACGGCACGACGACCATCAAGTATTTCCTCGACAAGGCGCTGGAGGAGAATCCCGATGTCGATCAGTCCCTCTTCCGCTATCCCGGACCCCGTCCCCATTCGCGCGAGACGGCTATCGTGATGCTGGCCGACGCGGTGGAGGCGACGACCCGGGCGCTCGGCGATCCGAGTGCGAAGAAGATCAGCGAAACGGTCGACCAGATTATCAAGCGCCGGTTCACTGACGGACAGCTTGACGAGTGCGATCTGACGCTGGCCGATCTGACGAAGATCCGGGAGGCGTTCGTGAAGAATCTGGTGGGGATGGCCCATCCGCGCGTGCAGTACAAGAAGGAAGAGGACGGAGGGCGCCATGTGGACGATCCGTTTGCCGGTCTCGGTGTCGGTAAGGGGGCCGAGGGGGCGTCGCCGTGAGAAACGGAGCCGGCACAGTCGATGAGCGGATTGCTTTCTTGCCTTCTTCTCTTCGTTCAATCTTCGACCGGTACCGCGAGTATCTTCTTCTGGAGAAAGGGGCGGCCGACAATACGCGGGCAGCCTACGACAACGATCTGCTCCGGTATCTGGAGTTTCTTGGGCGGCGGGATGTTTCCTCGATTGACCAGGTAACGCCCGATCACGTCCGGGGACAGATCGAACTCCTGTCCGAACTCGGAATGAACGGAACATCGATCAGTCGCTCCCTTTCGGCGATACGGGGACTGCACCGGTTTGCGTTGGTGGAGAAGGAGGCCCGATCCGATCCTACCGAACATGTGACTCCGCCGAAAACCCGCCGCAAACTCCCGGAGGTGCTGACGATTCCGGAGGTGCTCGGTATCCTCGAAGCGCCCGACCTTTCCGATCCGGTCACCAATCCCTACGGCTTCCGGGATCGCGCCCTGCTGGAGACGCTCTATGCCACCGGTATGCGCGTCAGCGAGATACGGGAGTTCCGGATATCGCAGCTTGTGAGTGAACTTGAACTGGTCAGGATTATCGGCAAGGGGAACAAGGAGCGGCTTGTGCCGATCGGCAGGACTGCACGGCACTGGATCGAGACGTATCGAACAAAGGCCAGACCCCACATGCTGAAGCGGGGACGTCCGGCCGGAGATGTTCTCTTCCTGAACTCGCACGGAGGATCGCTGAGCCGGAATGCCGTCTGGAACATCACGAAGAAATATGCCGCGAAAGTCGGCGTGGAGAAGGAGGTCTATCCCCACATCTTCCGCCATTCGTTTGCCACTCATCTTCTGGAAGGAGGAGCCGATCTGCGGGCGGTGCAGGAGATGCTGGGACACGAAGATATTTCCACAACGCAAATCTACACCCATGTCGACCGCGAACACCTTCGGCAGGTGCATCGCCAGTTCCATCCGAGAGAGCGGAAGATATAAGAGGGAGGTGGGAGTGCTATAGAGGCTTCGGGAGAATGGCGATGTTCGAATGACGATTGTCGAGATTGGTAGCCGCAGACTTCACGTCTGCGGCAGAGAGGAGTCGAAGCCCCCGCCGTACCGGTCATCCGCGCGATGCCGAAAGACGCCCCCCACACATTTCACGCCCGGCTCTCTTCACCCCGAAAGTTTTTTCCCCTCCTTAAGTCGGCTTTAAGAACAACCGTTAGCATGGTAACCGTGAGATGAACAGTCTATCCATCAACAGTCACGGAGAAATCGACCATGCGACCGATCAGAACCGACATTCCCGGCGTTCCGCGCCATGCCGAAGAATCGAAACGCTTTATCCTGAAAGCCTGTCCCCTCTACAAACCTCTCTTCTGTCGTCCGCCGGAGGGGCGGACCGGGTTCGGACATGCGGCTGACGGGGAGGCCCGCACGATCCGATACCGCAGCTCCGTCAGGCTATCACGTTTTGTCGGATTCCTAGCCCTGGCGGTATTCATTCTCCTTTCGGCAGAGCTTCGCGGACAGGAGGTGGGCCGGATCGGGGGACCGGAACTCTTTCATCAGTCTCCCTTCAGCGGTTCCCTCTCTTTGTCGACGGAATATCGTTCGATGGACCGGGAGTATGGTCCGGAACGGGATGACCTGAACGGCGGCAACCTCTTCGGTACACTCTCTCTGGAACATCGGTTTGCGTCGGGGAGGATCCCGGCGGATATGACGTTTTCCACGGTCGGAGACGTTCGCGGAAATCCTTATCTCCGCTTCGGCATCCATCCGGAACTCCTGGAGGGTGACCTGAAACTTCATGCCGGAGATTTCTATGCCGATGCTTCCGACTTGACGCTCGGGGACGTTTCGCTCTTCGGAGGGGGTGCGGAGGTGAAAGGGGGAGCCGTGCGCGGAGGTCTCTGGTACGGCAAGGTGGAACGACCCTACACGTTCGACGCCGATACGTTGCCGGACCGATCCGCGCGCACGGCTCTTGGGGGAAGAATCGGATTCGGAAGCGATCGGCGGGGATTTGCGGATGTGACGTTCATCCGGATCGCCGACCGTGAAGAGACCGGATTCCGGAACGAAGAGAATCTGATGATCGGGACGGAATTCTTTCTTCCTCTCTTCGCAGAGAGGCTTTCGATACGGGGTGAGGGAGTGGTTTCGGCCTGGAGCGGCGATCTTGCCGGTGAGGAATTGCCGATGGACGTTCCCTTCTTCACGCCGCGTGAATCCTCGCAATTCGACGGAGCCGCATCTTTCGGTCTGCACTACGACCCCTCGATCAACGGCTCGCTGAGTCTCGACGGACGATGGATCGGTCCCGGATATGTCAACCTTGCGCAACCCTATATGCGAAATGATCTTTTCGAGGCAAGTCTCAATCCCTCTCTCTCCCTTCTTGCCGGACGGCTCTATGCAAGCGGATCCATCGGTCTGCAATGGGACAATCTGCGGGGGACGAAAGAGGGGAGAACCACACAGGTGATCGGGTCCCTCTTCACCACGCTTCGTCCGGCCGAATGGGTCACGCTGGCCCTGTCGTTCAATGACTTCGGGGCAAGCTCCGATCACGCCGAGGACACCATCCGCTACGGCTACGTCTCCCGGGCACTTTCGTTCTCGCCGACGTTCTACTGGAACGGTCTCGGAGGTTCGCAGGTCGGATCGGTCAATGCTTCATTGCAAAGGGGAAGAACGCGGAACCCGGGTGGAGACTTCTCCGAAAGCTCGGTGGCCGCAATCGATGCCCTCTGGACGCTGATTCTCCCCTCAACTCTCTCGCTGACAACAGGTGCAGGCTACGGGAGGACAGAGGCTGAAGCATACCACACGGAATATCTTTCGCTCAGGGAGACGATCTCCCGCTCGATGCTGGAAGGGAAGTTGATCGGATCGTTGACCGTCGGCATTTCTCACTATCGGGTCGAGGGGGGAACAAGCCTTGATCTGAACGGCTCGCTGGCCTACGATCTCGGTCGCCCCGGCACCCTTTCGCTGACCCTTTCCAACTCCGTCGATAAGGGGTTCGGAAGTTCGGGAGGCACGACGCGGGAACTCTACGGCGCGCTCCGCTACGGTCTCCGCCTGTAGGGATTCATCCCCGGAACCTTTGTGCCCCTTCGTATCCGCCGCGGCGGATTGATCCTTTGTGTTTACTCCTGGCCTCGAACCGTCAACGGCACGGAGAACCCTTCCTCTCCGATCTTCGCCGAGATCAGATACGTCCCGGTCGGCAGGGAGGAGGGAATCGCAAGATTCACCCGATGTTCTCCCGAAGCCAATCGGTATTCCTGCGGGCTCATAACTTCTCGTCCCAGCAGATCAAACATTCTTATAGAGACATT
>CAMLOB010000148.1 GCA_946481475.1 uncultured Chlorobiota bacterium
AGAAGGAGATCTCGGTTCGTTAACCAACCCGAACCGAACAGGAGGGTACACCTGAATTGCCGGGTGTGCCCTCCTGCATTACAGGGCCTTGGTGGTGATTATCCGGGGAGGTACCGGATGCTCCGGGGTTACCGATCGGTGAGAATTCACCACGAAGAGCACAAAGAAACCACAACGACAATCCTTCGTGATTCTTCGTGTCAGCCGCGGCGGATAGTGACTTGGTGATGAATCTTCAACGGTACGGAATCTTTACCACGAGATCCGTTCTTCTTTGCGAAGAAGCGCACATAAAGAGAAGGGTTCACTTTCGCCCGGCCTCCTTCCACCGGAAGTGAATGAAGAGGCGTCCGAAGTTCTTGCCGTCCTTCTCCACCCGGTGGTACAGAGCCTTGATCTCCTTGCGGTCGAGAAAACGGAGAACCCGTTTTTTCAGTTGTCCGGATCCCTTCCCCGGAATGATCTCCACCAGAGGGGCTTTCCGCTCCACCGCCTCGCGGATGATGTCGTTCAGCGCCTTCTCGATTTCCCCTCCCCGGTTATAAATATCGTGCAGATCAAGTTTGAGCTTCATATGGCGGTACTAACCTATTCCTGTATGCGTCCGTTCGGCCAAAGATAGTCGGTTCGTTTCAATTTCATAGGAAGCGTGGTAGGTGATTACGTCCGGGCTTTGTACTTTGTCGGCCTCCACGCCCGGCCGCTTCCGGCGGCTGTGTTCGTTGTCCTTAACCGTGTAGACCTGAACGTTATGAGCAGACAGAACGGCAGCACAATTCTGCTGACCGATGATGACAGAACATATCTTGAAGCCGTGTCCGAACTTCTCGGTCGTGCCGGACACGACGTGATCGCCGCCAACAGCGGTGAGAAAGCCCTTGAGATTCTGGCCGCCAACAAGTCGGACGTCGACCTTGCCCTGCTGGACATCCGGATGCCGGGTATGGACGGAATTGAAACGCTGGGAAAAATCGCCGAGCGACACCCGACCGTGCCGGTCATCATGTTGACCGGAGAGGATTCGATCGATCTGGTGGTCAAAGCAATGAAGGCAGGTGCGGCGAACTATATATCGAAGAGTGCCGGCGGCACGGAACTGCTGGCGGCGGTCAAGACCGCACTGGAGGAACGCCGTTCCTACGAATCGGTGGAAGCCGATGCGATGGAGTTCGAGAAGCACGGCATCATCGGCAGAAGCACCGCACTGAAGAGGGTGCTGGCCGATGCCGCAAATTGTGCCCGTTCGATGATCTCTGTCCTGGTGACCGGCGAAACCGGCGTGGGGAAAGACCTGCTGGCCAGGGCAATCCACGAGATGAGTCCCCGCTCGGCAAAGAACTTCGTCACCCTCGACGTCCCGAACATTCCGGCCAGCATGTTCGAGAGCGAACTGTTCGGTCATACCAAGGGGGCGTTCACCGGCGCAACCGATAACAAACAGGGCATGGTGCAGGAAGCACATCAGGGGACGTTGTTTCTGGATGAGATCGGTGAGTTCCCGATTGAACTTCAAGCAAAGTTCCTCCGGGTTCTGGATACCGGCTCGGTCCGCAAACTCGGCTCGGTAAAGGCCGAGGAGATCGACATCCGGATTCTCTCGGCAACCAACCGGAACCTGCTGGAGGCGGTCGGAGAACGGAAGTTTCGCGAGGACCTGTTTTACCGACTGCGGGGCATCGAAATCCATCTGCCGCCGCTGCGGGAACGCCGTGAGGATATCGCTCCCCTTGCAAAACATTTTCTGAAGGAGTTTCTTGAGCGCAACGGTATGGAGGCGAAGCGTCTGAGCGATTCCGGGGCCGCATTCCTGGAAGAGCATGCGTGGCCGGGGAATATCCGCGAACTTCGGCGGACAATCGAGGCGTCAGTGATACTGACGCCGGGAGAGACGATCGAGCAGGAAGACGTGGCCCGCGTCATGGACCGCTCTGCCCCTCCTACGATAACCAACGGCAACGCCCGCGACTACGCCGACGTCGAGGAGATGGCTCGCCAGACAAAGAAAAACGAGTTGACGAAGGTGCTGGAACGGAACGGCTGGAACATCACGCGGGCAGCCGCAGAACTGGACATCGACCGTTCCACACTGTCGAAGCAGATGAAGAATCTGGGGATCAGGAAGCCGAGGTTGTAGAAGAGAGTTCGTAGAGTTGAGAGTTCATGGAGTGTGGGGATGAGGTAACAGGCAGGTATTCGCACCCGCGTAGGGGGCAAAAACTTTTGCCCCATTCCGGCACACAGGCAAAAACGTTTGCCCCATCGCCGGCACACACGGAACCGTTTGCCCCATCACCCGACAGGGCACATCGCACGGGGCAACAACCTGTGGTTGTCCCCGACCTGAACCCACAACATCAGGGCAGAACCGATCAGGTGCGATCCGGAAACCCCGGATTCGCACCTTTTATTTCTTGTCCCTGCGAAGGATGCCGATCCCCCGCAACAGCAGCACCAGAAGGAGGGCTCCTGCCAGGCTGATGAGCATCCCCGTCAGACTGAAGCGATTGAAGGTAACCCCTTCAAACAGGTGAGTGGCGATCCAGTGGCCCAGGGCCGCGCCGACGATCCCGACGACGATGTTCCAGAGACATCCCATCTGATCGTTTGTCTTCCCTATCAGGCTGGCGATCCAGCCGATGATCGCACCGATGACAATGGTTCCGAGAAGAGACATAATGATGCTCCGCTATGATATGACCGTACCCGACTCTTTCACATCCGACAAGATACAGGAGCGAAACCATCCGACCGGCATCCGGGTTCCCGGACCGGAACCGATTGTCGAATCCCGAAATGCTCCCCCATTATCGCCGTTTCGTCCCGACGCCGTACTTTTGCGCCGATGAAAATTCTCGTCATCAACTGGCAGGACTGGCTCAACCCACTTTCCGGAGGGGCGGAGATTCACCTCTACGAAACATTCCGCAGAATTGCGGAGTGGGGTCACGAGGTCACTCTCTTCTGCTCCGCCTTCGACGGAGGCGCTCCCGAGGAAGTGGTCGACGGCATCCGGATCGTCCGGCGAGGCTCGCGCAATCTGTTCAACTTCCTCGTCCCGTGGTTCTATCTGCGTCAATTCCGGCATGAGGATTACGACGTGGTGGTCGACGATCTGAACAAGATCCCCTTCTACACTCCGCTTTACGTCCGCAAGCCGCTCGTGGCGATCAGCCATCACTTCTTCGGCACATCGATCTTCCGGGAGACCTGGTTCCTTCCGGGTGCCTACGTCTGGATCTCCGAGAAGCTGGTCGATCTTGTCTACAAAAAGACTCCGTTTCTCGTCGTCTCGCAGTCCACATTGAGCGAGTTTGTGGAACGTGGGTTCCCCGAAAAAAACTTCACACTGGCCATGAACGCCATCGACCACGACCGGCTGAAACCGACCGGTGTGCCGAAGACGCAGCAGCCGAGCATCGGCTACTTCGGCAGATTGAAGAAGTACAAAAGCGTCGATCACGTCGTGCAGGCCTTTGCCCGGATACGGAAGGAAATGCCGGAAGCCACGCTGACGATTATCGGTCGGGGTGACTTCCAGCCGGAACTCGAGCGCATTGCTGAAGAGCTGGGCGTGGCCGACGCCACCCACTTCACCGGCTTCGTCAGCGAGGAAGAGAAACTGCGGCTCCTGCAGGAACTCTGGGTGGTCGTCAACCCTTCGATGAAGGAGGGTTGGGGGATCGTCAATGTCGAGGCGAACGCCTGCGGCACCCCGGCGGTCGCCGCCGACAGTCCGGGACTCCGCGACTCGGTGATCGACGGCGAGACCGGACTCCTCTATCCTTACGGTGACATCGAAACCCTCACCCGACAGCTGCTGCAAATTCTCCGTGACGACCAACTGCGCGACAGGTTCCGGCGGAATGCTCTGGAGTTTGCCGGCTCCCTTACCTGGGAGAAGACTGCCCGCATTACCCTGCAAACGCTGGAAGAACAGGTGGTCGGCAGAGAGGCCGCCCGATAAGTTCTTCCCGGATCCGGTCGGTCCCATTCCGGTCCTATCCCTGTTCCTTTTCGATCCTGAACGTTGCGTTCTCCTGTGAGTAAGGGGAACCGCACCAAGCTTTCGCAAAGGTTCGCCTGCAGAACACATGATTGTTTTGCAGGCAAACTGTCGCTACTATTGCACAGATACCCGAAACCGACAACGGCAACGATCGGTGCTTCTTTTCAGGAGTACGTCTGCGCACGATCAACACTGAACTCTATGGCCCGGCCGGACTGGAACATTATCGAGGAACTCTTCCACGCGGTCCTTGAACGACCGCCGGAGGAACGGGAGAGATTTCTGGCACGAGAGGCCGGAAACAACCCGCTCCTCCTGAGGGAAGTCCGTTCCCTGCTGGAGGCTTACGACAGGGACCCGGAGTTTCTGGAAACTCCCGCGGTCAGAATTACCGGAGACCGCGAGACAACGGGGGAAGAGGAGATGACCGGAAAGCAGGTCGGCTCCTATACGGTTGTCCGCAGAATCGGACGGGGGGGTATGGGGACGGTCTGGCTGGCCGAACGCTCCGATAAAGAATTCAGCCAGCAGGTTGCTCTCAAGATCGTCAAGCGGGGAATGGACAGCGAGGAGATCGTCCGCCGGTTTCGGACCGAACGCCGGATCCTGGCCTCCCTTCAGCACCCCCACATCGCCCGTCTGATCGACGGGGGAATCCTCGGGGACGGACGCCCCTGGTTTGCGATGGACTATGTGGAGGGGGGCGTTCCTCTGAATGAATACTGCAACGCCCGACGGTTCCCGGTCAGCGACCGGCTCTCCCTTTTTCTCAGCGTCTGCTCTGCGGTCATGTACGCCCACCGGAATCTGATTGTCCACCGCGACCTGAAGATGAACAACATTCTCGTCTCCGGGGAAGGGGAAGTGAAGCTGCTCGATTTCGGCATCGCAAAACTTCTCTCTCCGGAGATCGATGACGGTGGGACGACGTTGACGATGCATCGTCTGCTGACCCCCGATTACGCCTCACCCGAACAGATTCGCGGAGAACCGATCACCACTGCCGCCGACGTCTATTCCCTCGGCGTTCTCCTCTACGAACTGCTGAGCGGGTTTCGTCCCTACAGACTGCTCGGACTTTCGACCGCAGAGATCGAGGAGAAGGTCTGCCGTCAGTCTCCTCTTCCACCAAGCGTCGCGTTCCGTCGCGGAAGGGAGAACCTCTCCACCGAAGAGATCGCACGCCACAGGAGAACCACACCTTCCCGGTTACGGGGACGATTGCGCGGGGACCCGGACACGATCGTTCTGACGGCCATGCACCGTGATCCGGTCCGACGGTATCGGTCGGTAGAGGAGATGGCAGAAGACATCGAGCGATATCTGCAAGGTCTTCCCCTTCGCGCCCGTCGCGACAGCATTCCCTACCTGGCCGGAAAGTTCATCGGTCGCCACAAGTTCGGCATTGCCGCCGCCGGTACGCTCTTCACCTCGGTTACCGGCTTCGGGACCGCCATGACGATACAGCGGAACAGGATCGCACGCCAGGCCGAACAGATCGGGAAAGAGCGGGACAAGGCGGAGCGGATCGCCGATTTCCTGAAAAGTCTGTTCTCATCCAACGACCCGGCTTTCTCACGAGGGAAGGAGATGACGGCACTGGAAGTGCTGGAACAGGGTCTGCTCCGGGTCGAGGAGACGCTTCGGGATCGTCCGGAACTTCAGGTGGAGATCCTGCTGATGGTCGGCGAGGTCTATCTGGAAATGGGATCGTACGACCGAGCCGAGTCGGTCTTCCGTCGCGCGGTCCGCCTGGCCCGCCTGCACCCGCCGGATGATCCGCTCCTGCCGGCCGCAGCTCTTCACGCCCTCGGCGCCGCACTGAAGTGCCGGAACGGCGATTACGTCGAGTCGCTGACGCTCTTCTGCGACGCCTTTGAGATCTTCAGGAAAGTACGGCTTGCCGACCCGGAACGGGAGACCGACAAGGACATCGCCCACATCCTGAACGACATCGGCGTGATCCTCCTGAATCTGGATCAAACCGAAGATGCCGAGCGACTCTTCCGCATCGTGGTCGAACTTCGGCGGCGCATCTATGCCGGGGATCACCACCACATCGCCTACACGCTCAACAATCTCTCGATCTCCCTCCAGCGAAGCGGACCGGACCGATTTGAAGAGGGGGCGGCACTGACTCTGGAAGCGGTGGAGATGCTGGCCCGACTCAACGGCGAGGATCATCCCGACACGGCAACGGGATTCTACAACCTCGCCCAGCTTTATTACCGCCTGGGACGAATCGGGGAATCGGATGAATTCCATCTGAGAACTCTGGTTATTCGCCGGAAGCTCTTCAAACGCCACAGGAACCTGGCCCACAGTCTTCTACGCGTTGGAGAGATCATGACGGGTCGGGGAGAATTCGAGGAAGCGGAACGGCATCTGAACGAGGGGCTGGAGATGTTGCGGACAATTCAGGGGAGCGGACATCCCGACGTTGCCGAAGGACTTGTCTCGCTGGGTAGATACCGGATGAGGAAAGGAGAACCGGAAGAGGCCGAAACCCTCTTTCATCAGGCAATTGAGGTTCTGCGCGAGAAGTCGAAAGATTCTCTCCTCTTCCCGACGATCTATCTTCTGTTCGGGGAACTGGAACAGGACCGGGGGAACGACCGGAAGGCCGAAGGTTATTACCGCAAAGGACTGGAACTCCTTGAACGGGAGAACACGAAGCAGGTGTGGGTGGAAGACGAATGCCGTACCGCACTGGCGGGAATTCTGGCGGAGCGGGGTTCCGTCGACGAAGCGACGGCACTTCTGGAGACCACTCTCCGCTCGATGCGGAAGCGGGGAGACCGCAGAGCGACAATGATTGCCGAACGACTGGAAGGGCTGCGGGAAAGGGCCGACCGGAAAGGAAAGAGCGTCCGACTTCCGGCAAACAAACAAGGCTGACAAGGAGATCCGGTTTCAGACTTCGGCTTTCGAGAGTTCCTGCCGGAGCTCTCTACTCTTCATCCTCCGAAGATTTCTTCTCCTCAGCTCCATCATTTTCCTCCGTCTCCGGTGCATTCGGATCGGAGATCGTCACATTGATTGCAGCCCGCTCGGATACCTGCGAATAGGGAGAGGCCGACTGTTCGATCACGATGTTCCGGTCGAACGTACTTCTCTTCTTGCGAACGACTCCCAGAGTCAGTCCGGCATGTTCCAGACGTGTGCGGGCTTCATCCAGCGAGAGACCGACAAGATTGGGCATCATCGAATAGCGTGTGGTGGGGCCGCGACTGATGAAGAGATCGATTTTTGTTCCGGGGCGTGCTCCGACGTTCGGCGGGACGCTCTGCGAGAAGATCAGGTCACGCATGATCGTATCGTTGTAATCATACTCCACCTCTCCTACTTCAAACCCCTGCCGCATCAGCGTGATGCGGGCCTCACGCAACGGCCGACCGATCACATCCGGCATCGGAATCATCTCCACCCCACGACTCTCGGTCAGGTAGATGCGCCGTCCCTCCTTGGTTACCGCTCCGCCGTAGGGGAGCTGCATCAGGACGATACCGGCCGGGTACTTGTCGCTGTAGCGCGGCTCAGCCCGTTTGACCTCGAATCCTTTCTCCTTCAGCAGCTCTTCGGCTTCGGCGTAGGGCATACCGACCACCTCCGGAACGGCCGCTTCGGCCCCGAGCTTGACGTACCAGGGCATCATCACCTTGTCGAGCAACAAGAGCAACACAAACATGCCGACCACTGCAACAAGCATCCAGAACATAATGCGCTTCCACGGGACACGGGAGGTTTCCGTTTCCTTTGCGGCAGCACCCTTCGCTTGATCGGATGCGGTGACGGATTCGGCGGGTTCCGTTGTGAAGAATGAGTTTCCAGACATTCCGGTTTGCTTGTTCGTTCGATCCGTTATTCTCCCCCCTTCCTCTGCAACCCTCCCCTTCCGTTACGCTGATGAGCGGAGATTCAATACAACTTACAAACTCGGGGCGACCCGATTCCAAGAATCAGGGGGAGAAGTTCGTATCTTTTGTTGCCGCTGACAATCCAGCACTGTCAGTCCAGCATTGTCAGTCCAGCCTGAGAACACAAACCAGATCATTGCAGAATTTCAAGATGTCT
>CAMLOB010000149.1 GCA_946481475.1 uncultured Chlorobiota bacterium
CGATGTCCAGGGATACGGGAATTTCGGTCAGCACGACTTCGCCCTGCAGGGCTGGATACAGACGACGCAGGCCGGATGTCTCCTCTCGCTGGTCAACGGCAACGCCTCTCCTCCCGAATCGGTTCTTTCTCTCTGCATCGAGGATGGAGGAAATCTGGCCGCCTGGATTCAGGGGGAGCGTTACGGCATGGATTTCGGCTCTTCCCTGATCGACGACGAGTGGCATTCGTTCAACGTGACGCTGGACGATGTCTACCTGGCCTTCTACATCGACGGGATATGGCAGGGGGGGATCCCTCTGGAGAGCAGACCGGTCCTGAACTCCATCACCGAGATCGTGATCGGCAAGGGGTTGACGCCTGATCGGGGGAACGACAATGCTGATGAGTTCAACGGACTCCCGTTGCTGGGACAGTTCATCGGCCGGATCGCCGACATCCGCATCTATCCGGCCTACTTCTATCCCACGCAGACTGCGATGTGCTACCGGCAGTACAAGGTCAACACGTCACCGTTCCCGCTCGGATACTGGGACTTCACAACCGGTACGTTTGACGATCAGTCGCAATACGGAAACAATGGAACCGCCGTCGGGACGGACTTCGAGTCGGTCGATCTGATGCCGGTTCCGCAGGAGTACTCTTTCCGCTCGCGCGGATTCGGTAAGGGGGCCGAACTTCCGGGACAGGGAGACGGTCTGAATATCGGAACGTCGGCGTTCTTCCTTGAAGCGTGGGTGCGGACGACGCAGGGGGGAGGGATCGTCTCGTGCGGTGCCGAGGCGGTGGAGGGTGCCTTCCTGCTGACCGCCGGGCTTTCGCTTGCAATTGCCCGGGACGGACACATTGCCGTCATCGTCTCCGATGGCGAGCAGGAGACGCAAGAAGTCGACACCCAGTCCGGCACGGCGGTGATCGACGGAAGCTGGCACCACGTCGCCGCGGTCAGGGACGGCAGCGGGAACTGGTATGTCTATCTCGACGGTCTCCTCATTCATTCCGCTCCCGGGGAGGCTCCCGTCAGCGTCATTCCGGGGAGCGTCCCGATCCGGCTCGGTTATACTCCGGCGCCGGACGATCCGACTCTTCCGTCCGGGAGCGACGACGGTTCGGTGCCGGATGATGATGGACTGCCGGAGATCACATTGAAGGAGGTCAGGATCGGGAGCGGGGAGTTGACCCAACCGCAGATTTTCCAGACCATGTACCAGCACTTCGATACGTCCGGCAACTCGTTGATGGCCTACTGGACGTTTGCCTCAGGAAACCCCGTCAATTCCAAGTACAGATATGCCGATTTCCTGACGATGGAGGGGAGCGAATGCTTTATTGACAACAGCCTGGAACTCCTTCAGCCCTCCTATGCCGTCAGCAACTATGCCTCGGCCCCGAATATCGTACAGTATCCGTTCGGCAACGGAGAGTGGACGGTGGAGTCGTGGGTGAAGAGTACGGACGATCTCTATTACCTGTTCAACACGCCTCTGACAAGCGATTCGGCTTACGGCATCAGCGCGAGTGCAAGCTGGGACAATACCTTTATTGTCCTTCTCTTCGCAACCGGCACCAGTGAGGTCGATGAAACGACGACCCAGTATCAGTTCCGGATTCCCGATCCGGGAGACGGGGTATGGCATCACGTCGCTCTGGTCTATACCGGGAGCGATTACCGTCTCTACATCGACGGACTTTCGGCTCCGGCTCTGACAAGCGCTCAGGTCTCGATGTATACCTCCACAACATCCGAGTTCTGGATCGGCAACCGGGACAACAACAAGGGACAGGAGTTTGCGGAGTTCAGGATCTGGCGGACCGCACGGACTCATGCCGAGATCCAGGGGACGATGCGCCAGGCCCTCTCCGGAAGCGAATACGGTCTGGTTGCTTGCTGGGGAGGTTACATGGGGACAGGGCTGGACCTGTCACCGAACGAGAACAATCTGGACTATACGAATCATACCGGAAACAGCCAGTCCGACCTGCCGATCTCTCTGCCGGAGGGAAGTCTCCGGTTCGACGGTTCTTCCGGCTATGCCACGCTCGGTACACCGTCCGATCTCGACTTCTCAGGCTCGGTCCCCTACGCGGTCGCCGCCTGGATCAAGTCGACAAACCCGCAGAAGTACTCCGTCTTCTTCAGCAAGAACAACGCAAACGTCAACGGGGAATACTATCTGGGACTGGACGGCGGAAAGCTGCGCGGGGGACGGCAGGCAAGCCCGTATTCCATCGAGGGGACGACCGAACTTGAGGCCGACCTCTGGTATCACGTCGCGATGACCTACGACGGTGAGAGCCTGGCCCTCTACGTCAACGGCGATCTCGACGCCTCCGCAGACTTCGGTTCCATCGGCTCCGGCGGGAGCGGAGCCGAGGTGCTGATCGGCGCCATGTACTCATCCGGCAGTCCGGTGAACTTCTTCCCCGGCGAAATCTCCGAACTTACCGTCTGGAACCAGAGTCTCGACTCCGAGGAGATATGGGGGCTGGCGAACCATCAACTGACCAGTCTGATTCCGATACCGGTCGCCCTCTGGAACTTCAGGACCGGTACCATTGCCGACCAGAGCGGGCACGGAAACGACATGACGCTCAACGGCGGGGCGGCGCTGATCCCTTCGGACTTCTCGTTCGATCAGTTCAGCGATGTCCTCTCCTTTACCGAGGCCGGACAGTATGTGAATTGCGGTGCGGCGGAGAATCTCCGGTTCGACGGTTCCGTCTCGATGGAACTCTGGATGAGAGTGGAGCGGTGGACCGAAAACTGGGAGACGGTCTTCGGATTCGACGGCGGCTATCGTCTGCGGCGGAACAACAACACGAACGGACTTGCCTTCACAACCGACGGGATCTCGACGCCCGATCTGGAGACGACGCTCGATGTGGCCGACGGGGAATGGCATCACGTTGCCGTTGTCTACGATGCGGAGAACGGCGCCAAGTATCTCTACGTCGACGGTGTCGAGCAGGCCTCGCAGTCCGAGCTTTCCGGTTCGATCTCCTACGGCAACACAACCGGTTTCGGCATCGGCGGCAATAGCACTGATCCCGGATTCCAGGGCTGGATTACCGAAGCCCGGGTCTGGAACAAGGCACTCAGTCTGGAGGACGACATCCTTCCCCACATCGACCGCAAGATGGTCGGAAACGAGCCAACCCTGATGGGATACTGGAAGTGTACGACCGTCGATTCGTCGGAGATCGATCTCTCCTCGCACGGGAACAACGGAACGTATGTGGGAGATCCGGAGTCGGACATCGCTCCGTTCACTCTTCTCCCCCCGCTTCCGTTCCTCACCGCCCGGTCGAAGATGATTCAGGACTGGACCGCAGAACATGCCGAGGCGAACGATACGCAGGGGAGGACCATCTATCAGACGGTGATCACGCTCTACAGTGCGAACGGCAACCCGATGCCGGGGGAGGACATTTCGATCTGGTGCGACGAGCCGACCGATATCGAGGTGGAGGGGGAATACTACAGCGTCAGCGACGCCTCTGCCCTGCCGCTGACGACCGATCCGACGGGGAGAATCACGATCTCGACCGTTGCCGGTGCGTTGAGCACCCCGGCTCTGCAGCTCTGGGCCCCTTTCATGAAGAGTGACGACAGGGTCATTATCTGTCCGGACGATAATGTGCTGGACGGCCTTTCGGTTGTTGAAGGGGATGAACTGCAGCAGCCACGCAACTCGCAGCCCCCTCTCCTGGATCCGGACTACTTCTCGCAGGAGGACGCCGACGATCTGGCCGAGGCGGTCCGCAATTCCATCGGCACGGTCAAGACTGACGGGAGCACCGAGGAGTTGATGCGGACTCCGCGCTACACCGGACACCGGACCCGACTGGTGGCCGATCCCTCGACGCCGGAACGTTCGATGCCGGACGTCTCCAGCTTCTCCTACACCGTGACGGACAATCAGGAGTTTACCCGACCCGTGACCCCGGCCGCCGATGCGACGGACTGGGCCCTGAGCTTCGGTTCGGATTCGATCTGGGTTGATGGAGAGCAGGTCTCCGCAGAGCGGAAGGTCCGCTTCAACAGGCTGACGCCGGAACAGATTCGGGCGCGACTGACCCGTGACGGAAAGCCGATCAGGGACAACTCGCTCGAACTTTTCTCGATCAGCCACGCCTGGCACAGCTTCACCCGCTCGGTGGAACAGTTCGCCTCGGTGGTGGTGACGACCGCTGAGACTCTGGGACATGAGATCGAGAACACGGTGGTGGTGGTCCTTCAGGAGGTCGGACAGGAGATCGAGGATGCCGCACAGGTAATCGTCGACGATATTCGCCAGGTGGGAGAGTTTGTGGTCGGAACGCTGAGTCAGGCGATTACCAGCGTGATCGACGAGATCGAGGACGTGGCTCTGAAGGTGGTCGCCTTCTTCCGGGATGAGTTCGGATGGGAGGATATTCTGATGACGAAGAACGCCTTCTCTGCCTCCCTGAGCCAGTTCGCACCGGCGGTCGAGCAGATCGCCGACGATTTCATCACGCTGCTGAACCAGGCCTTTGCCGCGCTGGAAGACGTGACCGAGGATGCCTTCAACGCGTTGATTGCCGATGTGGGGGAGATGAACATTCGCTCGGCGACGACTCCTCCGGACTACACGACGCTGATCCCTCCTCTCTCATCGACGGCGCAGAGTACGTCCTCTTCGGGAGGAAGCTCCGAATCACAGCCGAACGTCTCCGACCTGATGACGGAGTTTTCCGTGGAGGCGAACTATCTGCTGTCGAAGCTTCTCGGAGCCGACGACGGCGGTATCCGCAGCGTCGACTTCAGCGATTTCAGTGATGATGTTGTCGAGCCGATTCTCGGGTATCTGAGCACGATTATCGACAAGGTCGTCAACAGCGATGCCGTGCAGGCCTTCGAGAATGCCTACCACTACTTTGCGGAGATCGCCTCGAACCCGCAGAGCTTCCTTCAGTTGATGTTGCAGGGACTTCTGAGCATTGTCGAGGGGATTGCGCTGGCGGCGATGGAGATCCTTCAGTTCGGACTGGAGATGCTGGCGCAGGTCGTGAAGCTCTTCATCGAAGGGTTCCAGCAGATGTGGACCGCCCCGCTGGAGATTCCGGTCGTCTCCTGGCTCTATGAAAACGTCGTCACCTATGATCCGAGTACGGGGCAGGGAAGTCAGTTGACGCTCCTCGATTTCTTCTCGCTTCTTCTGGCGATTCCGACGACGCTGATCTACAAGCAACTGGCCGGGGAAGCGCCGTTTACCGAGGAGTATATCCAGGAGATTGAAAGCTCCGGATATACGCTCCCTCCGGTTCCGGACACAAGCGCTGCGGTGGAGTTCTTCGGCATTCCCGACCGGGCGCGGATGGCGGAGATTCTGCAGACGATCGAATCGGCCGGCGGTGTTCGCGCGGCTGTTGAGAAGGGGAACGATCTGGCCCGCCGGGCGATCGAACGGTTGCGAAAGGAAGGAGGACGGGTGACCGAAGAGACTGCGAAGGAGGAAGAGGAGGATTCCGGGACGAACATCGTCTCGCCCGGATGGAAGTACACGCTGGCCGACACCATCGGCTACGACGTCACCTACCTGATGTGGGCTGCGGTCGACATGCTGATCGATATCCAGCGAGTTATAGTCGTTGCTCCGTTCGGCGGGACGACCAGTTACGGTGCCGGGTCTCCGAGTCGGTTCGGATCAATGACCTCCGGACTGGACTTCAGTCGACGTCCGGGTCTGCAGAAAGTTCTCCTCGGCTTCTCCTTCATGTTCCCGATCAACTTCCAGGCACTCAGTTTCCCTCCGGCCGGTCCCGGAAGCCGCTACGCCGATTACGGAGACACGACCACCGCACAGCGTACCGACTTCGCTTTCTGGCTCTACAAGGGATTGGGAATACTGGCCAACCTGATTGTGAATATGATCGGACAGAAGAAGATCAGTTCACAGACGGAAAGCGCTTACGTCGACTTTTCCGGTCAACTGGGGAACACGCTGGAGGAGGATATCGAATCCGAGCTTGATCTCTTCGGCGTTCTCAGCCAGACCGAGGTGGTCAACACCATTGCGCAGCGCTTCCTCCCCTGGGTCAACACGCTGTTCGGTGGGGGATGGTTGATCTTTACCACTGTGCTGGGGGGGATGGAACTGGCGGCGATGATCGAGGCGACGCAGGCATACGAGGACGCGAAGGATGACGGGACCGCTGACGACAATGCCGAGACGCTTCTGGGACTTGCCTGGGGCGATTTCATTCTCAAGACGATGCAGAACGGTGTGGAAGGACTGTCACCGACCGGGAAGTTCCTCGGAACCGAGTCGGTGGTGACCTCGACCGAAGGGTTGTCTCTTGCCGTCCTGGGGGTGATCGATCTGACCAGTGATGTCGGCAGCAGCGTGATCGGAGGGGCGCGCTCCTTGATATACTATCTGATCTCGAAGAACTCCTGATCGCCCCCCCAATGCTTCCGTGCGGGACGGCATCGCGTGTGCCGTCCCGCATGAGAGAGACGAGAGAGTCGACAGAGAGAAAGAAGACGTGCAAATCGGTCGCCACAGACTCGTTTGCAACATGAAGCCGACCCTCGGAGAGTGCGGAAACAGGGCCTGTGAGGAAAAGTAGTACAAAAGTAGTACGGACCCGGAAAGGGGTACAAGCTATACTTGTCGTGTTGATTGCAGCAAGAGAGGAGACGCTTTCTCAACTGCAGATAGATCTTCTCTTTCCCGTTCACAACAGAGCAAAAAATTATGGGGCAAACCTCCCGAACCGACTGGCAGACAATTAAGTGGTGGGTCCGATTCTATTCCCGGCTCACCTTCGGCGCCGTCCTCTACGGCATTGCCGCAGCTCACGTCCCCTTTATCATCGGTCACCCCTGGTCCACCTGCAAAGCAGGCGGGCCGGACTGTGCGTGCGTTCTGGTCTTTCACCTCTTTGAAGTTCCGCTGGTCAGCTTCAACGCCTTTATCGCCTGGTACGGACTGAAGAGATTCAGCCGGGAGAGGCTCAGGAGTTTTACCTCTCTCCTCGGATTCGCCTTCACCGTCAACCTCCTCTTCTTCGCCTTCGAGATCTGTCTGATGCTGGACGGGTTCCGGCGTCAGGCGCCGGAGTGGGAAAGCTGGGCTCTTCTTTCAGTGGCTCTGATTCTGGTGTTCGGTTCGGGACTGTCGCTCTATCTGAAACAGAAAATTGTCGGGTGGCTGGAAATCGATCCGGAGAACATCGCGTCGACGATGAAATGATCATGCGGGCGCAGGCACTTCATACAATCAACGTAATGGATAATACTACAGGTTCTGGCATGCCCGGGGGAGCCCATGCTTTCTCCGGTGCAAAGGAGCGGTCGGCTCTCGGGGGTGAGTCGGCCGCCTCCTTTCTTTTTATCGCCGATGCGGGACGGCGACGGATACTGAAATCGAGAAGACAGGAAAGACAGTTGCAACTATATCAGGGAGCAGAGACAAAGGGACTACCCTCCTGAAGTCGAATCTCTCCCTCCATATCAAATCCATATCAAACAGGGAGTTTCCCGTATGAATCCTTTCGACCACGTAATCCCGCTCAGGAAAGAGGAGATCTTTCACGTTCCGGCGGCGGTCAGCACGCTCAACCGCTTTGCCGACGCGCAGATACCGCAGAACCCCTGGATGGCGCCGAACAACTTCGGCAGTCCCCATCAGGACAGTTGGTGCTCGGAGTCGGTGTCGCTTGACGGACCGACCAACGAGAACCTGCTGCTGATCGAGCAGTTCAATCCTTTCGGCTACACGCCGAACATGGTCTGCAACGGCAACAACCAGATGATCGGCGTCTCCCTGACCTACGAGACAATGCAGTTCTGGGTGGTGGTTTTTGACGAAGACTGCAACATCATTTCGGCGACACCGGCCGGAAAGCGAACCGGCAACACGTTCGGCGGCGGCTACTTCTATCTGGACAACAACGACAACACGGTCGTGGTGCAGAACAATCGGATCGTCAGCTATCCCACCGCCGACGTCAAGCCGAAGGACGGAAACATCTACCCGCTGAAGCCGAACTGGAGGAGCACCGATATCGTGGAACTGGTGACAGGTTCGGCC
>CAMLOB010000150.1 GCA_946481475.1 uncultured Chlorobiota bacterium
TAGCCGACGGATCATATTCCCGCACCTGCATCTCGGAAATCGGTTTCGGCGTTCCCGATCCCCAGCGAACGTAGCCGTCTGAGAAGAGCTTTGTTCCTTTCAGATCGTAGTCGCCGGTATACGGACCGGATGTCGTGTGGGTCGGGATCAGCACAACGTACTGATCGATCTGTCCCCGCGCGGTCGCCGGCGGAAGAAGGAGGGAAAGAGCCAGACAGGAAATGAATCCTGAGAGAATCGTTTTCATAGCCGAACAAAAAACATAACCGGTTTGATCATCATCCGGGCGATCAGGGTGAAGATAAGAGAATAAAAGAATATCTTTCCACATTCTTGCTTCGATCGGAATTTCACTGAGAGCGACTGAATTGCGATGATACCTACGATTGACGACCGTTCCGTTCTACGTTTGATACAGATTGCACTGGCAGAGGATGTCGGCACCGGCGACCTGACCTCGGAATCGCTTGTCGATGCTGCGGAGCGCGTACACGGCGTTCTGCTGGCGAAAGAACAGATGGTGCTGGCCGGTTCGCCGATTGCCGGACTGGTCTTCGGTGAGGTTGACCGGGCAATTACCTGCGAGTGGCAGGTTCCCGAAGGGGCCATTGTTGAACCCGGGACGATTCTGGCCCATCTTCACGGTCCGGCACGACCCATTCTGACTGCCGAGCGGACGGCACTGAACTTCCTGCAGCGCATATCGGGCGTTGCGTCGCTGACCAGACGATATGTCGAACGGGTGGAGGGGACCGGTGCAACGGTTCTCGATACGCGCAAGACGCTCCCCGGCTGGCGGATTCTGGACAAGTATGGCGTGAAGATCGGCGGGGGGGAGAATCACCGTATGGGACTGTACGATATGGTGATGGTCAAGGACAATCATATCGCCGCGCACGGGTCGATCCGGGCGGCCGTGACGGCCGTTCGCCGCTACTTTGATCTGCGCGGGATCGAGGGGGTGAAAATCGAAGTGGAGACGGCCGATCTCGACGACGTCAGCGAAGCCCTGGCATGTGAGGGAATCTCCCGCATCATGTTCGACAACTTCAGCCTTTCCGACCTGGAAAACGGTGTCTCCCTTGTCGACGGAAGGATGCAGACCGAAGCGTCCGGAGGGATCACGCTGGAGAGGATACGGGATGTGGCCGAAACCGGTGTGCAGTACATCAGTGTCGGCGCATTGACCCATTCGGCACGGAGCGTTGATATATCGCTGGATTTCAAGTAGAGAGAGGGCGAATGCCAATGTTCGAAGTGCGATTTTCAATTGCCGAATGAGGAAGGTTGAAGAAGGGAAGGCGTGAGAAGTCAATCTTGCGTGCGGAATCCCCCTGAACTCTTTTCCCCTTCGACATTCAACAATCGCCAATCGAAAATACCCGGCGCTCCCTCGACCATCACCTTTGTGGTTTCTTTGTGTCCGCACGCCATCCGCCAGGGCGGACATCAAAGACCTCGGCGGATTGTGTCTTTGTGGTAAAATTCCCGACAAACCTTCCTTCTCTGCCGCACCGGAAATTTTCGAATGACGAAGTGCGATTGTCGATTGCAGAGACCACGAAGAGTCTGCACCACTGACTGCTCAAAGCTCACTGCTCAAAGCTCACTGCTCAAAGCTCACTGCTCAAAGCTCACCGCTCAAAGCTCACTGCTCAAAGCTCACTGCTCAAAGCTCCCCTCAAAACAACGCCTTCCAATCCGTCGCAAGAAAAACCCGCACGGCAAGGATCAATGCAAAGAGATAGAAAGCCCCTCCGGCAAACTTGAAGATGTAGGTGAAATAGGTGACCGGAAGGCGGGTTCTCATACGGAGAATCAGTCTGAGCAGAAGGTGAAACCAGATGAAAACCCCGGTACCGAAGCCGAGGGCGTAGAGCGCATTCCCCCAGAACCCCGGAGCAAGCCATGATTTTGCCTGGATGAATCCTGCGACGGCAATCAATGAGGGGAGGAACGAGGGATTGGCCAGATTCATCACTCCCATCAGCACGCCGACCATCAGGGCCGAGGAGAAGCCGAACTTCCGTGCCTTGTTCTCCCGCAATTCCTCTTCTTCGGTCGAGTGGCGCAGATCGTCGCTGGTAGCATGGAAGTACTTCCGACCGAGGACCAGAAGAATCGCGATACAGGCGATCTGGAAGGCCAGCTCGAACCAGGCGTGACCGGCGAGAAAATGCTGAAATTCGAGAATCAGAGCCGAAGAGGCAAAGGCGGCGATCAGCGCGTAGACGCAATCGATCAGCGAAGCCCCGATACCGATCCGCAATCCGGTCCGGAAATTTCCCTGGACTCCCTGTTTGATAACGGCAACCGAGATCGGACCCGGAGGAATCGACATGCCGAAGCCGACGACCAGACCGATGAGGAGCGAACCGATCATCCGCTACTCGGCCTCGTCGAAGGCAAGTTTTGTGGCCCCCACCTCGATCTGCACCGGATAGTCGCCGGTGAAGCATGCGGTGCAGTAGCCGATTCCTTCCTCCTGCGGTGCCGATTCGATCAACCCCTCCACCGAGAGATATTGCAGCGAATCGACCCCGAGTTCTGCCCTGATCGCTTCCACATCCAGATGATACTGATTGGCGATCAGTTCTTCCTTTGACGGGAAGTCCATACCGTAGAGGCAGGGATGGGTGATCGGCGGCGAACTGATGCGAAGGTGAAGTTTATCCGGATCAGCGCTCCGGAGCATCTCCACCAGAGCCTTCGAGGTGGTCCCCCGGACGATTGAATCGTCGATGACCACCACTTCCTGATCCTTCAGCACCCCTTTGACCACATTGAACTTCGTTCTGACCTTGACTTCCCGGTTTTTCTGACCGGGGGAGATGAAGGTGCGTCCGACATAGTGGCTGCGGATCAGACCGATCTCATGTCGTGTGTTCGGGGCGTTCAGTTCCCGGTTGACGTGGCTGTAGCCGAGCGTGGCGGTGTTCGACGAATCGGGGACACCCATCACCACCACCTTGTCGTCCTGATGTTCCGGCTTGAGTCCCCCTTCCTCAGCCAGGCGTTTTCCCAGCTTGCGGCGGACCTTGTCGACCGAGTGACCGAAGATCGTGCTGTCGGGACGGGAGAAGTAGACGTACTCGAAGATGCAGTGCCGGGCTTCGGGTGTGGTGTCGTCGATCATGATCGACTTGATCTCGCCGGTTGCGATGGTCTCATCGTCGATGATGACGATCTCGTTGTGTTTGACGTCGCGGATATACTCGGCCTGCAGGATGTCAAACGCACAGGTTTCCGAGGCGACGATATAACCGTCGCCGATTTTTCCGATTGAGAGGGGACGAAAACCATGCGGATCGCGGGCTGCCACCAGTCCATGATCGGTCAGGATCGTCAGCGAATAGGCTCCCCGCACAATCCGGAGAGCATCGCGGATACGACCGATAATGCTATCTTCACGGCTTCTTGCAATCAGGTGGAGGATCACCTCGGAATCGGTCGTCGTCTGGAAAATCGCCCCTTCCTCGCTGAGCAGTTTCCGAAGCGTTCCCGAGTTCGTCAGGTTGCCGTTGTGGGCCAGGGCCAGGTGACCGACGGCCGAGGAATTGATGAAAAAAGGCTGGATATTGGCCCGTTTGATGGTCGATCCGGTCGTGGAGTACCGGTTATGACCGATGGCATGCTCTCCCCGAAGCTGTACCGAGAGGATTTCCGGGTCGTTGAAGACGTCCAGAACAAGTCCGTGGGCTTTGTGGACGGCAAACGAACGCTCACCGGGACGTTTTTCGCTGGCTCTGGAAGAGACGATGCCGGCCGATTCCTGACCCCGATGCTGGAGGGCGTGCAGAGCGTAGTAGGTCTGGATGGCTGCTTCCGGGTGGTTATAGACACCGACAACACCGCAATTGCACAACGGCTTGTCGATTTCGCGGTTCATAGCGGAATTGTTTTTCATGACTGCAAATCTACGTCGAAAAGAAGAAATCGCTGCTGATCGTTAGAGGCTGAAACAAGGAGGCGACCGAACGGATGAAGATAGCCCTTATTGGACCCGCCTATCCGTACCGGGGGGGGATTGCGCACCACACGAACCTGCTGGCCCGTGCGCTTCGCGCCCGTGGGCACCGGGTGGATGTGATCACATTCAAACGACAATACCCGAAATTCCTCTATCCCGGGGCATTTCAGGAAGAGGGGGGGGAGGTTTTTTCGGACATCGGATCGGAGCGTCTGATCGATTCGATGAACCCGTTGAACTGGCTTCGGGTGGGGCGTGAGTTGCGGAAGCGGGGGTATGATCTCTACGTCTTCCGCTTCTGGATTCCCCTGTTCGGTCCGGTCTTCGGCACGCTTGCCCGTCTGGTCGGGGGTAGCGTCGGGGGAAATGTGTTGATGATTCTGGACAATCTGATCCCGCACGAGAAGCGCTTCGGCGACAGTGCCTTCACGAACTATCAGTTCCGTTATTGCACAAAAGCAATAACACAATCATCCACCGTCAGCAGACAGTTTCGCGAGAGATTTCCCGGAATTCCCGAAACAATGCTGCCCCACCCGGTCTACGAACATTTCGGCGCCCCGATTCCGAGGGAGGAGGCACGGAAGATGCTGCAGATCGATGACCGTCCGACCCTCCTGTTCTTCGGGTTTATTCGCAGGTATAAGGGACTCGACCTTTTGCTTGAAGCGATGCCCGAGGTTCTGAGACGAATGCCTGACGTCCAGCTTCTGGTGGTGGGGGAGTTCTTCGGCGATCCGAAGCCCTATCTGGATATCGTCGCGAAACACGGATTGAAGGATCGGGTCATCATCCGCAACGAGTTCGTTCCGAACGAAGAGGTCACCCGGTGGTTCTCCGCATCGGACCTTCTGGTCCTGCCGTATCGTTCGGCCACCAACAGCGGTATCGTCCAGATCGGGTATAACTTCGCCCTCCCTTCGGTGGTGACCGATGTCGGTTCTCTCTCGGAAGTGGTGATCGACGGCGTGACCGGCTACGTGATTCCCGAGGCGACGCCCGAACATATCGCCGATGCCGTCGCGAAGGCATTTGCTCCGGGTGTGGCCGAACGGTTGAGCGCGGGAATCGTTGAAGAGCGAAAGAAGTACAGTTGGGAGGCGTTTGCCGAGGGACTGGAAAGGTTTGTGGCGGAAAAGGAAGGGTGAATTTTCGAATGGCGATTGTTGAATGTCGAAGGGAGGAAAACGGTTCAGGGGGAATTCCGCATCGCAAGGTTAACCCTTTACACCTTCCCTTCTTCTCTTCAACCTTCCTCATTCGACAATCGAAAATCGCACTTCGAAAATCGTCAATCTCCAACGTTCTCCACGTACTTCTTCACATCAAACTTCCGTTCCAGTCCGGCGGCGTTCATGTAGCGGACGGTGCCGAAGACCGGGCGTTCCCTCCAGGGACGATCGTGCTTGCCGAAGATCCAGGCGACGTTGGCATAGGAGTTCGGATCCCGTCCGTCGAGAAAATATTTGTTGTTCAGGTAGAGGATCGTCTCGAACGCCTTTTCGGGTGAGGGGGACCATTCAAGGATCTTCTTCCCCCAGTACATGCGCATGTAGCCCTTCATCGTCCCCCGTGTGCGCATCTCCAGCATGGCGGCGTTCCAGTACGGGTCGTGTGTCGCTCCTTGTTCAAACTGATCGACCTGATAGACATAATCCCTCTCGTCCTCTCTGTGTTTCCCCAGCGTCTTCAACGCCCAGTCCGGCAGGGCTTTCAGCGAGTCGTAATCGGGATTGTACTCAACGAAGTTCACGGCAAGTTCGCGGCGGACAATCAATTCTTCAATCAGCGCGGCGGCGTTTTCGTTTGAGGGATGGGCGTGTGCGATCAGTTGCAGCACGATCTCAAGAGGAGAGATCTGGCCGAAATGCAGATAGGGACTCAGTTCGGTCGTGTTCGATCCGGTGATGTCGTTCCGTCCTTCGGCATAGTTGTTCAGCCTGCTCTCAAGGAACCTCCGCAGCCTTCGCCGGGCTTCGCTCTGTCCGCCGACAAACTCGTCGACCGGCGGAACCGATCTGTCGAGATCGAACCGGTCGAGAAACGTCGGATCATCGGGATCGAGTCCCGGATCGAGTCCGAGATCGGCGCCGGAGATCAGTGGGGTTCGCCTCTTCAGCGGGGCGAGAAACGTCTGCATGGCGGCATGGATTTTCGGACGGATAGTGCGGGCTGCGTATTCTTCCTTCCCCGATGCCGCTTCGACCGGAACGAGCACATCCGATTCCACCTGCATCACCCGGCAACCGGCCTTCCGGGCGACGGCCTCTCTCCAGCCTTTCTGATGACGGAGGTAACCCCGATCCGCCACCACCAGTCGTGCTCGCCGGGCCATCTCGATGGCGACTTCATCGGGCGAACCGGCATAGATGCGGAAGGGGATGCCCCGTCCTGCAAGTCCGGCCTGCACATCTTTCAGTCCTTCGGCCATAAACCGGTAGTGTCGAAGATTGGCATCGGGATAGTTGTCGGTAATGCCGAACACAACCAGAAGGGGGAGTCCCGTCTCGTTTGCCCGGTCGAGTCCGTATTCGAGGGCGTGATTGAAGGCGGACCGCTGTGATGCCTGCATCCAGTAGAGGATATAGTCTCCGTGCTCCCGCTCGGGAAGATCGTTCAGGCTCCTGATGCGTTCCGGATGGATCACTCGGAATTGTCGTTGTGGTTGAAGTGCGGGACGGTTCTTCGTCGAACCGTTTCGGAAACCGGAATTCTTTTCCCGGATCCCGTATCCGAAGAACCTATTCGTTCGATTCGATCTCCTGCGGGAACGGCTGTTGCCGGTAGCGCATATCGTTCGGTGATGAGGGGCGGTCGCGGTCGTCACCTGCGTCCGGTTCGCGCAGATAGATCAGCCGCTGTCCGGGCAAGGCCTCAGGGACGGTGGTTTCGGTAAAGGCCTGAAGGGTAAGGTCCGGACCGACAACGAAGAGGGGAACGACCGAGTTCGCATGTTCGGCCATGAAATCATCGAAAGCATAGTCATCGGTAAAAAGCTCGCTCCGGATCGTCCCCCCCGATTCGAACGCTTCCTCGAAATATTCGTATGTGGCGTCGGGTGTAAAGAGGATGCGTCCGCGCAGATTCTGCGGAACGGAGCTGCGCTGCGACCGGTTTCTGTTGGAGGGGGGAAGCTGATAGACCTCGCTCCGTCCGAAGCGCTCGGTGAAGTAGAGAGCTGCCAGGGCATTGACCTCATCGTTCGAGGTCAGCGCCAGCATCCGACCGATTCCCTCGAGTTCGATCTTGTCGAGAATATATTCGGATAGGACGTTTCCGTGGCTTGCGAACAATCCCATGTTCTTTGCCGCCGATACGTTCGCCATGTTCGTATCGACCAGCAGCACCCGGAACCCCGCCTCCTGCAATGCCTTGCCGATTGCCCGTCCCCACGAATGCGCACCGACCACAAGTAACCCCTGCGTCTGCGGCATCGCCACACCGAGAAGTCTTGCCAGCGGACCGGCCGTCAGTCCGTAGATCGTCACCGTGCCGACGATGACCAGGAAGGTAAGCGGGGCAAGCTGCTCGGCGTCGAGGACGTTCCGTTCGGCCAGATAGAGTCCGAAGATCGCCGAGACGGCCGCCGCAACGATACCCCGTGGGGCCATCCAGGAGATAAATATCCGTTCTTTCCACTTCAGTGGAGAGCCGACTGCCGAGACGAACGAGGCGATCGGTCGGATCAGCAGGATCAGCGCTCCCAGAAAAAGAAGCATGTTCAGATTGATGTAGGCGGTCACCGAATCGAGATCGAGGCGGCCGGCGAGAATGATGAAGATGCTGGAGATCAGAAGAACCCGGAGGTTCTCCTTGAATTCCAGAATGTGTTTCATATCGACCATCTTCTGGTTGGCCAGCGCGATTCCCATCACCGTCACGGCAAAGAGTCCCGACTCGTGCTGCAGGGTATTCGATACGGCAAAAGCCCCCACGACCGTCATCAGCGAGACCGGGTTGTGAAGAAAGTCCGGAATCCAGTAGCGTTTCAGGACAAGAATGAAGAAGAGGGCAGCACCGATTCCGATTGCCGTCCCCACAAGAATCGTCAGCACCAGACCTTCCAGCGTCACGAACGTCTTCT